>CAXSIG010000302.1:1020-6832 GCA_964237255.1 uncultured Bryobacteraceae bacterium | reverse complement strand
AAGGAAGGCAAGCTGCTGGCACTCGCACTCACGGCAGAGTTTCTGTCGTTGGGAATTGCCACTGTAGTAACACTGACAAAGTCTGGCGTGCCGCGTAAGAAAGCGGTGGCCGTGACATCGGCTGGCACCTCTCTCCTACTTGTAGGAGCGGTCTTGGGTGGTACGGTTCTTCGCGGCTTGTCCCATACGGCAATGGAGTTGGTGCTTTCGTTCGGGCTTGCGGCGCTTCTTTTTTTGTTGTAGAGGAGCTTCTTGTGGAAGCGCATGAAGTTTCCGAGACGCCTTTGATAACCGCAACGTTTTTCGCTGGCTTCCTATTGTTTCTTGTACTCGGGATCGTCGTATGAACACCGGCGAGTCGCAACATGAGTTCAGAATTCATGGCATGGACTGTGCCGAGGAAATCGCTATTCTAAAACGCGAGATCGGGCCGCTTGTCGGCGGCACGGCCAACCTGGCCTTCGACGTACTCAAGGGCAAGATGATCGTCTTGCGCGGAGCGATTCCCGTTACTAACAGCATTGTGGCTCAAGCAGTAAGCAAGACTGGGATGCGTGCTGAAAGTAATACTGGTTGGGCACAGCGCCGGATGGGAGGCCGTGACGCAGTATCAAGCAGAGAAGCAGGACGATTGCGTAGCCGGTGTGGTTGTGGATTCTGGATCGATATATCCCGCTATTCCACCGTCAGATCCCGATCAGATTGCCCAAGCGACTCGCATGATGGCTGATGGCCGTCCCGACGATTTGGTGCGCGATCCCAAACGCTCGTTCCCGTCATTCATCGGCGCAGCCACGATTTTGGATATGGTCAACTCCACCACCGGAATCCAGGGATTTCTGGGGGACAAAAACGGCGACGCGAAACCACGTATCCATTGTCCGCTTCTGGCCTTTTTGGGTACGAGGGATGACGTTGGCGGCGAAGCGACGTTGGAACTGCTCAAATCCTCGATCCAACGCCAGTCGAGCGGGCCCAGCCGCGTGGATACCGTCATGATCCAGCACCCCGACCACATGTATACCGGCTGGGAAGTGCAGGTGGCGGAAACCATCGCTAAATGGGCGGCTAATATTGGCGGACAACGCTAACACTTGCAGGTCAATCATGAGCTCCGCATGTTCGTCGAAAGAATCCGGAACGCTCGCCGGTAGGCCAGTAAGTCGCCTTTCGGGCTGGTTCGATTCAGCTTTTCGACGTTCTGAATTGGCGTTCGACGTGGCGGACTTCTTCGAGGTAATCATCCAGCCGATGGCCAACGATTAGCTGCAACTTGTTGCTAGGTAAGACTCGAAGGTTCAAAAGCACGGGGACCCTGTCCCTGCGACCCAGCAAGGGCCCCCTACGAAAAGCTCGGATGTCCGGCGTTAAGTAGGTTCACTGTTCCATTGCTGCCCAGCCCCCCGGTCTTGGCTGGCTCGACGCGCCGGCTGATAGAAGTGCTATCGACCCTACGAGAACGCTAATCCTCTGTGTAGAGCGCGTAGAGCTCATTCAGACAGATGACGAAAAAGGCGTCTCAAGGTTAGCCGTCCCATCCAGATCCTGCCTGGTCGCGCAAACGTTTGGCTTGACGCGCCAGTCAGCTTGACGGATAACGCCGCGCGCTGATAAGGCGGACTTCGAATACCTCCGCCTACTGTTACTACGAAGGCATTACAGGGCGAAATTTGCGTCCGTGCGCTAAACCCGATCGACCGTTGACACGTGACGCCACGCGTCCTGCGCCAGTACTTTGATGAGATACAGCTTTACCCGATAGGTTGCTTGCCCGTTCGAAACCCCTTTGCTTCCGGATCGACGTGGTGGCAGGCCCTTGCCGGATTGGTGAATATGGAATCGCAGTCTCGCGCGAATGTCGCGGTCCTAACTAACGGAGCAGGGACGGTTCACTAGGGAAGTTGCTGGCCGTTCTAGCCGGGAGCACTAAGCGGTTGCAGTGGAAACGGTGCCTTGACACACATCGTTGATTCGATGATAGTTCCTTTGCAAATCGTTATACTAGGGGTAGTGTGCGACAGGGCACCACCGGCCCGCGGCAAGGGAATGAATCCCACCTGCGTTCAGATTCAGATTGCGTGATTTGAATCTTCTTTCAGCCTGTATCAGCGGGTCACAGGCACTCTTGAAAGGAGATTTTTGTGAACGATTCCAAATTCCCCGCTCGTCCTTCGTTGGACTCTCTGCGGAAACAAGCAAAGAAACTGGCGCGAGAGATCGTTGCCGGAGACGCCACCCCCATCTCCCGGGCCCACGCCCACCTGCCAAAAGCCAAGCTGCAGTTGTCGTTGCGCGACTCCCAACTGGTGCTGGCTCGCGAACATGGCTTTTCGGGTTGGAAGGACCTAGTGAAAGAAGTTGAGCAACGCCTCGGCAGAGCGCTCGATTTGGCTGTGTCCGATGCCCGGCGCATCATTCATGACAACGACGTGGAGCGCTTGCGGCAGTTGCTGGCAGACTATCCGAAGCTGCTGTTGTGGAAGTACGATGAGCGCGATGGCGGGCTGCTCGGCATGGCAACGGGCTCATATGGCGATAGCTTCGATCCAGTTAGCGAAGGGCACTTTACACGCTCAGAATGCGCCGAGTTGCTGCTCGACGCGGGAGCGTTCGTTGAGCCGTCAATATGCGAAAAACTCATCCAATCGCCCGCCCAAGGGCTGATGGGTGTGTTCCACCGCCGCAAACTTTTCCCACAAACGCTGAAGTACTTAGCAGCGCTCGGCGACGTGGAAGGCATTCGCGCGCTTTTGGATACGAACACCGACGGTCTTGCGGCGGTGAACGAAGCGTTGATGTATGCCTGTCATCTGCGGCACGCGGGTGCGGCCGCACTACTTCTGGATCGCTCAATCGTGCTAGATGCTGAGCTAGGACAGAAGATCGATGTCGGCCCCGGACGCGCCGCGTTTATTGACTACTTCATCGCGAACAAGCCGGATGTTCACGACCCAAGGCCCTTTTCGCCCTGGCAAGCTTTTGTCAAGGAGAAGATATCGCGCGCGCTGCAAGAAGGAGACCTCGCATCGTTTATTGACGGATTGCACCACGAAGCGTGGCTGCTGTCGGACGATCAAGTGGAGTTCCAAGCAAGGATGGTGGAAGTGTCGATACTGAACGATCAAGGAGCCTTGCTTGCCGCTTTTTTCGATCTCGATCCCGCGCTGCTTCACCGCCGCGTGCCGCCGCCTTCGTCGGCAGTTGAATTCGCGTTCACTTATGTGAAGACCCACTTGTTGCCTCTGGTGTTCCGAGTGTGGCCGTTGCCCGATGACCTGCCACACGCCGCTGGCAACGGCGATCTCGCAGGCGTAAAACGTTGGTTCGACTCGGAAGGCAAGTTCGGCCCTTGCGAACTAAAGAATCACTTCCCTCTCACCAATGCCCAATACTGTTCAGACTACGTAACCTGGTTCGGCAAACGCCCCGATGCGCAGCGAGTACTTGACACGGCGCTTGCCTGGGCCGTGCTCAATAACAGGTTTGAGGTAGCGGACTACCTTCTCGCCCACGGCGCAGACGTTAACACAAACTGGTGCTCACATGAACCGGCCAGCATGTTGCACGAATTGGTTTGGCATAAGAACTACGAAGGCATGCAGTTCCTCATCGATCGCGGAATCGATATGACCATCCACGACTATCGCTGGCACGCTACTGCCGAAAGTTGGGCAAGAGTGGCAGCGAAGGACGACAAGCTCGGGCAATTTATGCACGACGCGCAACAGCGACGGGAGCAAGCATCGCGCTGAAGCCCCCAATGCGATCAATAGGGCTCCTAGGCAGCAACTACGGCCTCTGGAAAGCCTGTATTCTAATTTCGTTCAGCGATCCAACGGGCGCGCTTGTTCATTCGCTCCCTGTGTAACGTTAGATTAGGACGCTATTGGGAGTGGTCCGGCACCGAAGGTTCGGAGTGAGAGGGGGAGTTGGGTTGGGCCCCCGGCCACTTCGGATATCTCCTCAAAGCCGGTTTGGATCTGAACGCGATCCGGGCTTGGCTCGGGCACGGCTCGCCCGACAAAGCCGCCGTTGCGTGGGATCACGCCCGAGTCACTTATGATCGAATAATCTCGGAGTGCGTGGGGTAAACCTGCGCTACGCCGTTGTCGGATCGCTCAAACGGCGAACTGGGAAGCTGCACCGAGCCTCGTTCTCCGACGGATTTGGGCCACGCACCTGAGGCAGTGAGTGAAACCGGAGCAGCGTACCCCACGCTGGCGACGTTTCACTCACACACGCATCGTCTGTGGCCAGCATTGCGCCGATGAATCGATTGTTAGAACGGCGTTACTGCGACTGATCCGAAGCCCGCGCCGGCGAATGATGGCACGGCTCGTCACCTACATCGCTTCCGCGAGGAGTTCAGCTACCAACTCCAACTCCTTGTTCACGCGGCAGAAGCACTACGTAGTAACGTGATACTCGCTCTGCACCATACCGCTGGCGTAGGTTTTCGTGGCGACGTGTTCGAGCTTGATGTCTCGGGGAAGTGACCCGAAGAGTGGAACTCCATTGCCCAGCAGTACCGGAATTCGCGTAATGATCAACCGTTGGATTAGCCCTGCTCTCAAGAAGTTCTGGATGGTCAAGCCCCCATCTATATAAAGGCGCTCCATGCCCCGTTTATCAAGTGTTTTCACGATCTCCTCAGGTGTGCCCGTCATCAGTTCACACACGGCGCCATTTGGTGCTTTCAAATCGGACATCGTCGCACTTAGCACGATCACGGGCTTTGTTCCATAGGGCCATGCATCGAATTTCAGCACGATCTCAAATGTGTTGCGGCCAATGACAAGTGCATCAACTGAAGCCATGAATTCGTCGTAGCCGTGAGGCTCGCCTTCGTTGGCGGGTAGCCAATCCAGTGCGCCGTCCTCCCGGGCGATGAATCCATCAAGACTGGCCGCAATGAATACTGAGGCTCTCATCTACACGCCTTCATTGACGCAGTTCTGTGCAACTAAATATCGCCAACATGGCCGCGATGGCCGTGAGTTTTTGATCACTCCCCCACGGCGAACCAGCAGTGTTACCAAGCATTCCAACTGCCTTGGACAGTTCGTCGATGGGAGTACTGAGGATGTTCGCAGCATGCTCCAAGAGCCCCTTCTTCCTCACTTGCAATACTTTTACGCCGCAGGCTTTGGCAGCCTGCAACAGTGCATCCTGAAAGAGGCGACCTTCGGCATGGTGCATTCGGATGTGGGCAGATTGGATTTCGTCAATGCTCCAGTCCTTAATTGGCTGGCCGACAAGGATCGAACAGCCGACCGCACTATGGCCCGCCGAATCGAGCCGAGTGAGCGTATTTTAATCTCACGAATTGAGGCCCTTTCTGCTGCAATAATCCCGCGGTGAACTAAATCTCGAGCTTCGCCAGGCTCAAGGGCCTCAGCTGAGTGGTAGGGCTGTTTCGCCCAGAGTTCGTGGGCAAGATCGACTCTTCGGCGTTCAATGACGTGCAGTTGCCCAAAATCCATACCCAGAGCCACTAAGGCGGCCCATCCCGAATGAGCCTTAAAACCAATCGCGACTTTCACAACGGAAGATCCCCTTCAAGCTAAAGCGTCTCAGAATGCAATACTTCCAACACTCTGAAGTCCCACCTATCGTGAGGTACGCGGACGGGAAGTGTCAGGGTTTGTATTAACTCCGTGATGTCCCATCGTCCCATGCGGAAGATGTTCTACAATCAATCTTCTGTGGAATGAGAGACGGATGCTCATGGATATTGCATGTTTCGCGCTTTTCGCGAGCGCCACGCCGGAGACTCCGAATCCTTTGCGAGTAGCCTTTTGCGAAAGCTTGT
>CAXSIG010000302.1:0-1010 GCA_964237255.1 uncultured Bryobacteraceae bacterium | reverse complement strand
TCGCGTTCGGTGGGCGATGCGAAGATCGACACTGGCCGTGATGACCGGGCCCGGTATCGTTCGCCTCAGCATGACCGGGATCAAGGACGAGAACAGGCCGATGCGAGTCTTTGGTGTTTTAGTCGCGCTGAGTGTGACGTGCTGGTCTTTTAGCGCTTCATTGGAGCGGCTTTCAGCGCAAGACCGAAAAGCGTCCGGTGCGATGTATCCCTCCAAGAGGATGGCGGACGGCAAACAGTGGATGACTCGCAATCTGGAGGTCAATACTATGCCGTCCTATTGCTACGAAGGCGCGGAACAGAATTGCCTCCAATATGGGCGTCTATACACGTGGGAGTCAGCGCCGCGAGCGTGTCTATCGCTAGGAGACGGATGGCGATTGCCGACGGAAAATGAATGGCGGCAGTTGGCGAAGTCCTATGGCGGCGTCAGCGAGGATTCGGAGGACAAGGGTAAAGCAGCATACAAGGCTCTCGTGGCCGGAGGCAGCGCGGGATTTCATGCGTTGCTCGGCGGCGGCCGCTCTGAGGACGGCCAGTATGCGCGATTGGAAGCCCACGGATTCTATTGGACGGCATCTGAGATCGATTCAGTGAACGGGTGGTACTACAACTTCGGTAAAGGCGGGCTTGCTCTGCACCGTCAAAATGGTGGTGAGAAGTCGAGAGCCTTTTCCGTTCGGTGCGTCAGGGACTAAGACGGGAGACCGTTTAGCGGGGCAAAGGAGATCGTCGGAATGAAAGCGAGTTGTGAAGGAGCCCCGGTCCCTCTCTATTGCCAACGTCACGTTTGCGCGGAATCCAGACCAAGCAGGTACATTGCGAGCGGACTGAAGCTCGACAGCATTTCCGGCCGCATGCGCGCTTGCCAATCGATGGCGGATTTTCCTGATCGCCGTATAAACGCGCCTTGGATTGAACGGCGGGGCGCATTGGTCGTATTGCTAGCATGACCGTGCCAAACTGAACCGTTGAAAATAATTATCGACCCTGCCTGACCGCACGCCGTCA
>CAXSIG010000301.1:0-6833 GCA_964237255.1 uncultured Bryobacteraceae bacterium | reverse complement strand
GATCATAAGTTCGATCCCTTCCGTCAATCGGATTACTACCGGTTGATGGGATATTTCGCGCAGACGCAGCCAAAGGATCTGATACAAGCGTCGGATGCGGAACAGCAGGCGTGGAAGGTGAAAGCCGCGCCGGTCCAAAAAGAAATCACCGACCTTCAGGCAAAACTGAAGAAAGCGCCGGACGGCGAGAAGAATGGGATCGCCATGCAATTGGATGACGTTGAGGACAAGCTTCCCGCGCCGTTGCCGTCTGTGTTTACAGTCGTCGACGATTTGAAAAATCCAACTCCGATCGAAGTATTGTTCCATGGTGATTATTTGCAGCCAACCGCGAAAGTAGGAGCCAGACCTCTCGGTATCCTGCTGCCGGAAAGCGCTCCGGAGAAGCCGGTCGGCATTGCAAAGCCAAGATTGGAACTGGCAAACTGGATTGCCGATTCTTCGAATCCCCTAACCGCGCGCGTGATGGTGAACCGCGTTTGGGAGTACCATTTCGGACGCGGGATTGTCTCGACGCCGAACGATTTCGGGCGCATGGGCGGAAAGCCGTCGAACCCTGAGCTGCTGGATTATTTAGCCAATCAATACGTGGCAAACGGCTGGAAGATGAAGCCCTTGCATCGCATGATCATGCTTTCAAGCGCGTATCGACAGTCGAGTGATTCAGCGTTTGAGAAAACGGCCGTGGAGAAGGATTCAGAAAACGCGCTGCTTTGGAAGTTCACACGCCGCCGGTTGGAAGCGGAAGAAATTCGGGATTCCATGCTGATGGTTTCCGGTAAACTCAATCCCAAATCCGGGGGGCCGAGCGTTATGGCGCCGATCGATACGGATTTGGTGAAGATGCTGAAGCGGCCGCAGTATTGGGTAGCGACCAAGGACAAATCGGAATACGACAGGCGTAGCTTGTACATGATTTACAAGCGAAATCTCCAGCTTCCTTTCATGGCCGTTTTCGACGCTCCCGATTCGCTACTTTCCTGTCCTCGCCGTGAGCAGGCAACGCATGCCCCACAGGCCCTTGAGATGATCAACGGCGCTACCTCAAATTCTTTGGCGGAAACTTTTGCGAGGCGTTTAAAACTGGAGGCGAAAGGTAACCCGGCGCGAATCGATCGTGCCTGGCGCCTTGCATTGGGACGGCTTCCGACGGCAAAAGAAAAGGCCCTTGCTTTGCAGTTTATATCGACAAACCCGGATGACCCGACTGTTCTGAAAGAGTTGGCGTTGGATGTTTTTAACTTGAATGCATTTCTTTATGTGAACTGACATGCCTGAGCACATTCGCTACGCCAAGAACCGCCGTGACTTTTTGACCGACTGCTTTTGCGGAGCCGGTTCTCTCGCGTTTGCTTCCATGCTGGCGCAGGATGTAGCCCGGGGTTCCGTAAATGTAAATCCACTCGCGCCGAAGGCACCGCACGACCCCTCGCATGCGCCGGCGAAAGCGATGATCTTTCTGTTTATGGCAGGGGGGCCGTCGCACCTTGAAACGTTTGATCCCAAGCCGCTCTTGAACAAGCTGGATGGGCAGAAAAGGCCCGCGGAGTTCGGTGACATTCAGTATCAGAACGTCAATCAGAACTCTCGTATCCTGGGCACAAAACGAACTTTCAAGAAATATGGAAAATCGGGAATCGAAGTCTCCGATCTATTCCCTCATCAGTCGGAAATAGTCGACGACCTCTGCGTTGTTCGCTCCATGCATGGCGACATGGTGGTCCATTCGGCCGCCCAGTATCAGATGATGACCGGACGCATCATTCCCGGCTTCCCGGCAATGGGCAGTTGGGTGGTTTACGGTCTTGGTTCGGAATCGCAATCTCTGCCGGCCTATGTCGTGATGCCGGATTCTCATGGCGCGCAGGAAGCAGGGGTACCCATGTACACCAACGGCTTCCTACCCAGTATTTATCAACCGACCATGTTCCGCCCTGGCAACAGACCGGTGTTGAATCTGGATCTTCCAAAGGGCGTATCTCTTAACCAACGGAAGCGGACGCTTGACCTCTTGCATCAGTTGAACGAAACGAATCACGGCGAAGATCCGGAGTTCGCGGCCCGGATGTCGGCTTACGATACCGCATTCAAGATGCAGACCGAGGCTCCGGAAGTGTTCGACCTGAGCAAAGAGTCGAGGGAAACCCTGGACCTGTACGGTATCGGCGATTCGAAAACCGACGATTACGGCAGGCGGTGTCTGCTAGCCCGGCGAATGGTTGAAAAGGGAGTTCGTTTCATTACCGTGGTTTCCGGCGGGGGTGGTCCCGAAGCGGAGTGGGACGCTCACAATGATATCGAAGACAACCACCTTCGCATGGCTAGTTGGACGGACAAACCGGTTGCTGCTTTGATCAAAGACTTGAAGCAGCGCGGGCTCTTAGACTCCACTATCGTCCTTTGGGGAGGCGAGTTCGGTCGCTCACCGGAATCGGAACGGAGCAAAGGACGCGATCACCATAACACCGGCTTTTCCATGTGGCTCGCCGGTGGGGGTTTCAAAGGCGGCACCGTTCACGGAGCAACGGACGCAATTGGGTTGAAAGCAGTTGAAAATCCCGTGCATTTCCGTGATCTTCATACCACCATCCTCCACCAGCTTGGCCTGAATCAGGACGCATTGAGCTATATGCATCTTGGCCGGAAAGAACGTCTCACGGAAGTCCGAGGCGAGATCGTCAAAGAATTAATCGTCTGAGCGATGGCGGGCCGCACGGCCTTCCATGTTTTGTGGGATTGCAGCTTTACCCTAGGTATGCGACTGAGTTTCAGGACGCTTACACCGCTCGGCTTTTCGATTGCTTAACTAGTCTAAGCAAGTGTTCGGAACCATGCGCGCGGCTTCAGAATGCATCCACGGCTATGTCGGAATTCCTTTGGCAATAATTTGCCAGAGGGCGATTCAAATCAGATTTTGTAATCACGCGTTCCAGTGCCGATATGGTTTCACCCCCGCGCAGTTTTTGCAACTTTCGATCGCAGTGCATCGTTCCAACGAAATAGGTCTGGCAAAAAGACAAGTAACCACATTCAGGGATTTGTTGATCGACATCGTCGAGAGTCATTCGGAGGCTGAGATCGAATTTGAGGGCACCGGAGAACGCGGCGCACAATTCTGTGTCGGAACGTTTCCACTGGAACTGAATGGCGAGAAATTGATTCTACTTACGGTTGAGGAGTCGATCGGTTCCGACAATCGGGATCTGCAGAATGAAATTACTGGCCGCGAAAGAGCGGAAGCGGCACTCTCCGCAACCCAGAATGAACTGCTGCAAAGCCGCGAAGAACTAAGACATTTAAGTGCAAGTCTGATGAACGCACAGGACGCCGAACGAAGGCGCGTTGCCCGCGAACTGCATGACGACCTGAGTCAAAAAGTGGCAAAGCTGCAGTTCGCCGCCGAATTTTTAGAGCAGCAGGTACCTTTCGAGGATATTCATGGAGCAAAGGCGCGGCTGCGAGATGTCGGCCGGCAAGCCGCCGTGGTTTCGGAAGATCTGCGAAGGGTCGCCCATCAGCTCCACCCCGCCACCCTGGAGTACCTGGGTCTGGCGATCGCAGTTCGTTCTTATACGGAGGAGTTCACGCGGTCTACTGCGGTTCGTGTGAAGTACACCAGCATTCAAGTTCCTCGCGAAATCCCCATCGAGGTGTCCAGCGCGCTCTTCCGGATCGTTCAAGAAGCGCTTCGCAACGTGGCCAAGCATGCCAGCAACGCATCGGTTGAGATTGTACTTGCAGGAGTTCCGGAAGGGTTGGCTTTGTTTATCCGGGATAACGGGTTAGGCTTCGATCCGGAAGAGTCCCGCACAAAAGGCGGCCTGGGCTTGATCAGCATGAAGGTGTCTTGCTGACCATTCAGTGCCCTGTTCCGGGGAAGGTTGCTTGAAGCGGCCGCGTTTGATGGTCGCTGACGACCATACGCTTTTGCTGGAAGGTTTCCGGTTAATGTTGGAACCGGAGTATGAACTGGTTGGAAGTGTTGAGGACGGTCAGACATTGTTAACCGAAGCACAGCGCTTAAAGCCGGACATCATTCTCCTCGATATTTCGATGCCGAATTTGAACGGCATCGACGCAGCGCGCCAACTGACGAGACTTGCGCCCTCGGCCAAATTGATTTTCGTCACTCAGCACTCCGACCCCGATTTCGTCACCGAAGCTTTTCGCGCGGGAGCCGCGGGCTACTTGCTGAAACGGTCGGCGGCATCGGAATTATTAACCGCTGTGCGGGAGGTTTCGAAGGGTCACCATTACGTTAGCCCGCTTGTTGCGCGCGATACGTTGGATGTGCTCTTGGCCTCCTCAAAACCGGCGAAGACCAGTGCGGAGAGCCTTACTCCCCGACAGCGAGAGATTCTGCAATTGGTTGTGGAAGGCCGGTCCAGAAAAGAGATTGCCTCGATTCTAGGCATCTCGATTAAGACGGTGGAGTTTCACAAGGCCAGTCTTATGCGACAGCTTGATTTGCATACGGCGCCGGAGCTTACCTTGTATGCGCTCAAACACGGAATCATCACGCAAGCGGCTACGTCGTAGTTTCCAGGACGAATCCGTACTTCTTGATTCAGCCCTAGGCTAGTTTCCGCGTGGGATCAGGGCTTGGCCTAGCTACCCCGATTCGCTCGCCTCGATAGCTTGAAACAGGGCAGTCGAGTGGACCAATTTGAAGTCAACAACGAGCTAGTCATACCAGCTCTTCGTGAAGATCTGGTTGTCGAAAAACGGGAAATTATCACGGGCGTAGTTCGTATCCGCAAGGTTGTCCACGAAGACGAACAGGTTGTGGAACAGCCCTTAATAACAAGCGGCGTCGAAGTGGAACGCGTGCCGCTGAACCGAATTGTGACGGGCCCGATACCTGTCCGTTATGAGGGCGACACAGCCATCTTTTCGGTGATGGAAGAAGTATTGGTCGTAACAAAGCAATACATTCTCAAAGAAGAACTCCGGGTTACCACTCGAGCCTCGGAAACCTACGACCGTCAGCGCGTAACGTTACGCACCGAAGAACTGGTAGTAGAACGCGCGGCGGTGAATGAACCAAGTCAGTTTAACGAACCAACAGGAGAGAAACGATAATGTCACAAACGGTAACAGGTCTATTCAAGAGCTACGAAGAAGCCCAGAACGTGAAAGCCGAACTGGTGAACGAGGGCTATTCAGGGGAAAACATCCACATAGTGGGAAAGGACGGAACGGCCCAGAGTTCCGGCGCCGGAACATCCGCGTCCACGGACACAGGTTTCACCGCCAGCATCGGCAACTTCTTCCGATCCTTTACCGGGGCCGATCCGGAAGATCAGACGCACTACACAGAAGGGGTTAATGCGGGTGGCTGTTTCCTGGCCGTAACGGTACTGGACAATCGCGCTGCGGCGGCGGCCGCAATCCTGGAACAATACGGAGCGAAAAACGTAGATGAGCAGGGCACGGCAACCGCGGATACCCAAAAGGGCGGACAGAAGCTCAACGTGGTTGAGGAGGAACTGCAAGTCGGCAAGCGCCAGGTGAAGCGCGGCGGGGTTCGCGTGTATTCGCATGTAACGGAGCGGCCGGTACAGGAACAGATCACGTTGCGGGAGGAACACGTCAGCGTGGAACGCCGCCCCGTGAACCGTGCCGCCACGGAAGCCGATTTCGAGGCCTTCAAAGAGGGTGCCATCGAATTGACCGAGTCGGCTGAGGTGCCTGTGGTTTCCAAGACGGCGCGCGTTGTCGAAGAGGTGATTGTCGGCAAGCAAGTGTCGGACCGCAACGAAACAATCAAGGACACGGTGCGCCGTACGGATGTCAAAGTCGAAAAACTCGGCGCAACCAACACTAACGGTTACGGCGATGACGAACCATCTTTCCGCGAGCACTTCACGAAGAACTACGCCAAGAGCGGCTCGTCATACAACACGTATGCGCCGGCCTATCAGTACGGACACAAGCTTGCGAGCGACTCGCGCTACGCGGGAAGCGATTGGTCCACAGTGGAGACTTCGGCGCGCAATGAGTGGTCGAAGCAAGGTTCCGGCACTTGGGAAGACATGAAGGCCGCAGTGCGCCAGGGCTGGGATAAGGTGCGCGGCACTTCTTCGGCAACAGCGTAAATGGATTGGCGCCCGGCTAATCGCAGCAGGGCGCCTATTCGATTGCATGCCGATCAAAAACGGAGAAAGGGTGATGCAGACTGCTACGCAACACACCACCATGATTTGCTTGTTCCATAGTTCGGACCAGGCTGAGGGAGCCGTTGAGGATCTCGTGCAATTGGGCGTTCCCAAAATTCAATCGGAGTGATGGCGAACTCCGGCACGGCGGCGGCAAATTCCGTGGCCATGGAGAAGTTTCGAAGAAGGCTTGCGTGGTGGAAGAAATTGTTGTCGCCAAAGACGCGACGAAACGAACAGAGATAGTTCAAGACACGGTGCGCAAGACCCACGTGTTAGTGGAGAAGACTTAGGAAAAGGATAGCGTTTCCCACCGGAACCGAAAGGAGATTTCATGGCCGAACAAAGTACAGAACGAGTGAAAGTGTACGAACAGAAGAAGAGCTTTCCTTTGTAGATGTGGCTCTTGCCGTTGCTATTAGCTTTGGCGCTAGGAGCGTGGTTGCTCAGCCGGACGCACAACACGGCAAGCGTAGCGTCAGACCAGAGCTTGGGTTCTATTAACTTCGATACGGATCAGGCAGCCTTGACTGCGGACTCAAAAGCCGTATTAGACCGGGCTACAGCGATGATGAAACAGAAACCGGACATGCCAGTACCTTACGGCTCAAGACATCGATCAATCCAGGCTGAAGCTGGAAGGATTCGGACAATCGAATCCGTTGCAAGCAATGG
>CAXSIG010000300.1:0-6851 GCA_964237255.1 uncultured Bryobacteraceae bacterium | reverse complement strand
GCAAGGGGGATGTTACCTCTATGTGTCTTTCACGCCAGGAGCAGTAGGGCCCCGCACGGCTTCCATCATTGTGAACGACACCGCGCCGGATAGCGGAATGGCCGTCAATCTGATGGGCATTGGCCAAGCTCCGGCTACGCTGTTGTCCCTGAACCCAAATCAGCTAAGCTTTGCAGCGCAAATCTTAAATTCAACCAGCGCTCAGCAGTACTTCTATATCTACAACCGAGGCACTACGGCGATCACTCTTGGTTCGGCTACGGTTACCGGAACCAACAGCGGTGATTTCTCGATCGACTCCACAACTTGCACCACCACCCTTCCAGTTGGTGGGACCTGCTATTACTACGTCACCTTGGATCCTTCGGGCCTGGGATCACGCACGGCATCGATTCAAATCGCCGATAACGCCGCCGGCAACCCGCAAAGCTTGGTTTTGAACGGCATTGGGCAGAGCGCTTTAGCCACACTGCGATTCGACCCGGTTAACACGGTCTTTCCGATGCGAACGGTTGGCACTACCAGTTCCGCTATTTACACGGAGGTTTATAACAACGGGAACGTTCCTGTGTTAATCTCCGCCGTATCTCTGACTGGTGGAAACAGTTCGGATTTCAGCATTACCAGCAATAGCTGCCCCATCAGCCCGGCCACGCTTTCCGTCGGCGGCGTCTGTTACGTGTATGTCACCTTTACGCCTTCGGCTTCGGGGCAGAGGACAACCAACCTTCAGTTCACCGACAACCTGACTGGAAGCCCGCAACTGATCCCAATTACAGGCCTAGGCGCCGGTTCCTCGCAGATTCTGCAATCGTCCGTTTCGAACCTTGTCTTCACGGCGCAGAATATCGGAACCACCAGCGGCAATAACGCTTTCAACCTTTACAATCTGGGCAACACCTCCATTACCGGCCTGGCGTTTAATACCACCGGGACCAATTCAAATGAATTTGGAATTTCATTCAATAATTGCCCAAGTACGCTGACCGCGGGCGCCGGTTGTACCGTGTACGTTACGTTCAGCCCCAACGCCGTGGACACTCAAAGCGCTGCGTTGCAGATTACCGGAAGCGCCAGTAACAGCCCACAAATCATTCAACTGACGGGCGTCGGCCAGACTGTTACCAGTAATTCGTTGAACTTCACACAGTCGACCCTCACCTACGCATTGCAGAATCTGGGCACCGTAAGCGGCGCGCAAGCGATTAGTATCTATAACCAGGGAACGGGCTCTATTACTATCACCGGAATCGCAATTACCGGGACGAACAGTAGCGACTTCGGAATCAGTGTCAACAATTGCCCCAGCATCCTGACTGCGGGGGCTGGATGTTCCGTCTATGTCACGTTCGATCCTTCGGCTCTGGGCGCGCGAATGGCAAGCCTGCAAATCGCCAGCAGCGCGAATGGCAGTCCTCAATCGGTCAGCCTGTTCGGTACAGGACAAGCTCTAACGGAGCAGGTGTACTTGAACCAGACGGTGATTAGCTTTGCCTCGCAAACTGTGAGTACCACCAGTTCACCGCAGGCTGTAAGCATTTATAACGAAGGCACTACCACACTTACTTTCGCTGCCAGCAACGCGTTCACCATCACTGGCGCCAACAGCGGCGACTTCAGCATTAGTACCAACAATTGCAGCAGTACTCTTACGTCAACGGCGGGATGCACGGTTTACGTTACATTCCGCCCATCCGCTTCGGGCTACCGAACCGCATCCCTGAACTTTAGCGACGATGCTCCAGGTAGTCCACAATCTGTGGAATTAACCGGTATGGGCCTGGCAGCAACCACAACGGACGTTTTGTATTACACAACTCTCGCTTTTGGAACGCAGCTACAAGGTGTGGCCTCCGCGCAGCAAATCGATTACATCTATAACTACGGGACCACGCCGCTAACTGTTTCCAATCTGGCCATCACCGGGGCGAACAGCGCGGACTTCTCCATCGTTTCAAATACCTGTTCCACTGTCGTTGCCCCGAATGGCGGCTATTGTTACTTCTACGTGGTGTTTACCCCGTCCACCGCGGCCTACGAAACGGCTTCCGTGACGGTGACGGACAGCGCTCCGGATAGTCCCATCTCGGTAGCTCTGACGGGTACCGGCCAGGCGCCTACCCAAATACTGAACATCAACGCAAATGAGTTAACGTTTGCGCAGACAAACATCGGAAGCACGGCGGCGCAGCAGGCCGTGTCGATTTACAATACCGGCAACAGCCCCATCACATTTACCGGATTCACGATCGCGGGCGCAAATGCGGGCGATTTCGCCATATCGCTGAACAATTGCGCGACGACGCTTACCGTCGGAGCTGGATGTTCGGTGTACATCACCTTCTCGCCATCAGCTGTCGATGTGAGGAGTGCCAGTCTACAGATCTCAGACACTGCCGCTGGAAGCCCACAATCGGTGACTTTGTTCGGCACGGGGCAAACGCCTGTCTCGGCTATTACGTTCTCGAATTCCAGCCTGAACTTCTCGTCGGTGGCGCTAGGGTCGGCTAGTGCCCAACAGTCGGTAACTCTTTATAACTACGGCAACACAACCGTAACCATAAGCAGCTTCGCCGTCGCCGGAACGAACGCGAGTGAGTTCACCATCGCAAGCAACAACTGCGGTTCCACTCTTACGGTGGGGAGTGGATGTACCGTGTATTTGAAATTCACCCCATCAGCCACCGGACAACGCCTCGCATTTCTGCCGGTCACAGATTCTGCAAATGGCAGCCCTCAAGCCGTGAATTTATACGGCACAGGCCAATAGAACCAGATTGATACACAGGAGAGTTCAATGATTATGATTCGATTGACGGTGTTAGCGGGAATCGCCTTAGCTTGTTCGGGATCCACGCTGACACTGCTTCCGGGAACCGCGATCAGCGGCGCACCCGGTTCCACCATTGGCTGGGGGTATTCGATCCAGAATACATCCGCCACTCAATGGCTTCAGCCCTTAAGCTTGTCGACCGGTTCTTTTGCGTCGCTGAATCCGGTGTCGATCTTCGATTTTCCGGCAATCGCGCCGGGCCAGACTGTTACCGAACTATTCTCGACGACGACACTGAACGGAGCGTGTTCGCAGCTTCCTTGCGGGTTATATGAAATCGTGATTCCGTCAGGCACATCTCCGGTGACGGTGAGCGGCACATTCACAATCTTGTCCGATTTCTTTAATGGCAATCCGAACGGATCTGGTGTGGACGCCGGCTCCGCGCCTAATCTCACTGCGGCTTACTCGGTAAGTGTCACACCGGCTTCGGCGATACCGGAGCCCGCAAGCGTGATGCTGGTTATCACCGCTTTAGCCGCAGGCATCAGTTTCGCGAGACGGAAAATCCCGCAAGTTTGACGAAGCCGAAAGCAGGTCTGCCTGCATTCAGTCGCCCGGAGAAATAAGCCAACCGGTAGAATCGCAAGCTAACATGGAGCCAGATGCTCGCCCGTGTTATTGCCGCTCTTTCTTTAGTATCATCGCTGATCGCCCAAACTCCCCCCGCGCCTCCGACTAAGGACGTCGACGCGGCTCCACGCGCCATCGCCGAGCCAAACGATATCCCGAAATCGTTCGCTTTCCCACTTACCGGCTACGATTACGCGAAGCGCACCGCGATGATCCCAATGCGCGATGGCGTGAAGCTGTACACCGTGATCGTGGTCCCCAAGGGAGCAAAAAACGCACCGATCCTCCTGACTCGCACGCCCTATAACGCGGCGCGCCGGACGACACGGAGCGAAAGTCCGCACATGCTCTCCATCCTTCCCGAAGGCGATGAGGTTTTCGTGCGCGATGGATACATTCGCGTGTTTCAGGATGTTCGCGGCAAGTACGGATCGGAAGGCACTTACATGATGACGCGGCCGGTTCGCGGGCCGCTCAACGCCACGAAGACGGACCATGTGACCGATGCTTACGACACCATCGATTGGCTGGTGAAGAACACGCCGGAATCGAACGGACGCGTGGGGATGATCGGTTCATCCTATGAAGGCTTTACGGTGGTGATGGCGCTGCTGGGCCCGCATCCCGCGCTCAAGGTCGCGGCCCCCGAAAGTCCCATGGTCGATGGCTGGATGGGCGACGATTGGTTCCATTACGGCGCGTTCCGTCAGACTAATTTCGACTACGTTTCGGGACAGACTACCAAGACCGGATCGGGAGAAGCGGTGACTCGAGGAGCCTACGACGATTACGAAACATTCCGGCGCGCAGGCTCGGCCGGGAGCTACGCGAGACTCAGTGGGATCGATTCCCTCCGATGGGCGACGCAGATGATGGAGCACGCCGCCTATGACGGCTTTTGGCAGGGACAAGCGCTGGACAAGTTGGTTGCGCAAAGACCGGCTGCGGTCCCGACTATGTGGATTCAGGGCCTGTGGGACCAGGAAGACATTTGGGGCGCGATTCACTCCTATATGGAACTTAAAGCGAAGGGTCAAGCGAGCCACAATTACCTGGTTATGGGCCCGTGGCGGCACAGTCAGGTAAACTACGACGCCTCCAGCCTGGGCCCGCTCAAGTGGAACGGCGATACCGCATTGCAGTTCCGTCGTGACGTTTTGCGGCCGTTCTTCAACCAGTATTTGAAAGATGGCGGACCTAAAGCCGATACCCCACCCGTTTTCATTTACAACACGGGCGAAAACCATTGGGATCGGCTCCAAAGCTGGCCGCTTGCTTGCGACCAGGGTTGCGCGTCGCCGATGAAGCCGATCTATCTGCATTCTTCGTTCGGATTAGGGTTCAGTCAGCCCGCGGCCGGCTCGGACAGCTATATTTCAGACCCTGCGAAACCTGTCCCTTACATCACCCGCCCTGTACGATTTGCAGATAGCGACCGATGGAAGCAGTGGTTAGTGAGCGATCAGCGCGCGGCTGCGGACCGTCCGGATGTGTTGGTGTACCAGACCGAGGAGCTCACAGCGCCGGTTCGTATCAGCGGGGCTCCCGTTGCTGAACTCTTTGCCGCGACTACCGGCAACGATGCCGATTGGGTGGTCAAACTAATCGACGTGTACCCCGATGAAGTGCCTAGCCAACCGGAAATGGGGGGTTACCAACTAGCCGTATCGATGGACATCTTCCGGGGCCGGTATCGGGAGAGCTTTGAACGCCCTGCCGCGATTCCCGCGAATAAGGTGCAGAAATATCGGTTCGGTCTTCCGACGACCAATCACGTCTTCCAGCCGGGACACCGAATCATGGTACAGATCCAATCGAGCTGGTTTCCGCTTTACGACCGCAATCCGCAAAAATTCGTCCCAAACATCTTTCTCGCGAAAACGGACGATTATACGAAGGCAACGGAGACGGTATATCGGGGAGGCGCCCAAGCCAGCGCCGTTTGGCTTCCAGTGGTGCAATAAGCGGCCCACCCGAAGGCGGGCCGCCGGAACCGCTCCGCATCACCAGAGCGGCGGGAGAATCGTTTTCGACGGCTTCGCAACTGCCGAAGGCCAACAAAAACTTTAGTGATTGAAGCTTAAAGTCTTCGGGGCGGCCTCGTCAAGAGAAAATTCGTACCATTCTCTAAGCTAAAGAAAACCGGATATTTAGCGATTGTCGATGTGTAAGGTGATCATGGTATCGCCCTCTCCACTTTCCCCACCACGGCGGAAGAGCGCGCGCATCCCGCCAAAAAGGACACCGGAAACCAGGCAGAAAACAAGCACAATACCGATTAGAATGAACAGGTTAACCATAAAGTTGCCCCAGTTATCCTTCTTTGTAAGCGGCCGGTCCGACTTTTCCTGGCTGGTTACTACGGCCTGATATCTAACGAAAGAGAGCAATTGCTCCGCTGCGTTTGGATCCGGTGGAGAAAAAACAATGGCCACCAGTGGACCAGTCCGTTTTACGACAGCATTGGAGATTGCACTCAACGCGGTGGCCCGGTCACGAGCGGAATCGTGGGTGGGAAATGCAAATATCGCCATCTTGGCGTCCTTTCCCTGTTCGCGATAGTTGGCGACCTGTACCTCTGTACCCAAATGAAAAGCGGCCGTCGCGGGCGTAACTTCGGGAAGAAAAAGCGCTAGGGCGGCGGGTCCCGTGATGTACCGTTCCGAATTGGGAGTCAAATCGGAGCTAGGAAGGTGTTCGGGAAGCGTCGGCAGGGGCCCGGACTGCTGATGGGGCAAACTGCGGAAAACATTTGCAAATTCATCGGCGGTGGGGAGATATCCCTCGACTATAACCAAATGGTTCCCCAACGCGACGGCCCCGCCGTTCGGAGTCACAGAAGCCAGCTTCGTCAATTCTTGAAGTTTCGCGTCCCCGGCGCGACCGTTCGCAGGCCGCTTCCACTGCCATGCGGCCAGCGCTCCCGTGGAATCCTGGAGGCGGTAAGCTTGCGCAATTAGCGTCTTGCCATTCAGGACGTACTCAGCGCGTTCGGAGGCTTGCAGCCCATATTCGCTCCACACCGCTGCATTTTCCAGAACGACGGGCGCGGAGGACGATTCACGATACTGCCCCACGTACTCCGGAAGAATTGCCGCGGAGACAAACATCGGGATCGCAAGAAGCAATGTAAATTTCCACACGCCCCAGAGTAGCGCGTGGCGATAGGATAAAACGGAGGTGGTGGCTATGCGACGGCTTGTCATTGGCATGATCTTGGCGGTAAGCGCGGTCCTTGGGGCCGATGTTAGTGGGACGTGGAATGCGACGATTGAGATTCAGGGGAACACGGGTAATCCGACGTTCGTGCTGAAACAGGACGGCGAGAAGCTAACGGGAACGTACACCGGGATGTTGGGAGAGGCGCCGATTACGGGCACCGTGAAAGGGGATAAGGTGGTGTTCCAGTTCGAGGTCAAAAGCGACCAGGTGACCGGAACGATCA
>CAXSIG010000299.1:4887-6866 GCA_964237255.1 uncultured Bryobacteraceae bacterium | reverse complement strand
TGGCATCCGCCGCAGATCGGTAGAAATGCCCTTCTACGTGAGAGAGGTGCTCCAGCAGTTCGGCAATGGAAAAGCGGTCGGGCGAAGGCTTCCACATCGCTTCTTCATCGGTAATGTCTTCGAGAATCAATCGGAAGATTTGCGGTGTCGCTTCGAGTTGCCCTAGTGCGGGAAGGTCGCTAGCCATAATGACTCGATACTATCCCGCAATCCCCTCGCCACCATCCACGCGAATCGTATTTCCGGTAATCCACGCCGTTTCGGGCCGTACCAACGCGGAAACAGCGCGGGCAACATCCTCCGGCGTTGTAAGACGACCATGTGGATTTCGCGCTCGCGACCATTCAAGAAGCTTCTCGTTGCCCGGAATTTTTCGCAGCGCCGGCGTGTCCGTTGTTCCGGCGAGCAACGCGTTGGCGGTGATGCCGCGTGGCGCAAGTTCAACCGCGAGTTGGCGAATATGGGCTTCAAGAATAGCTTTCGCCGCGCTGACGGGGCCGTACTGGGGAATAGCGCGCGTTGACCCCTCGCTGGTCATGGCGAAAATACGGCCGCCTTGTCCCATCAATCCTCCATCGGCCAGGTCCCGCGCCCAGTATACCAGACTGTGTCCCATGATGTCCGCGGTCATTTCGATCTGTTTGGACGTGGCCGCATTGGGGCCGACCATCGGCTTCAACGTTCCGAACGCAAGCGAATGAAATAGAACGCGCACGTTCTTTCCCCGCAACCCTTCGATGACAACTGCCCGTTGTCCTGCATCTGCGGCATTGCCGTTAAAGAAGAGCGCCTCATGCCCTGTGCCCCGCACATCCTGCGCCACGGCTTCCGCCAGCGGCAGTGTTTCGCGACGATCCAGGTGTAGACCCGCGATATCGAATCCCGCGCGCGCTAACTCCCGGGCTGTAGCTGCTCCGAACCCACTACTTGCCCCTAAAACAAGGGCCCATTCACCCAAATCTATTTCACCTCGGCTACCAGACGCACATGGGCGCCCTCCGCCAAATCGTCCGCCGGATTCACCACCGCTCGCTCGCCGGATGTGACGCCGGAAAGAATTTCCATGGTGGCACCGAAATCCCGTCCTGGGGTGACTTTCGCAAAGTGGACCTTGTCGCCCGCGTCCACAATCGCCACGTGGGGTCCGTCGGACCGGAATACGAATACGGACGCGGGCGCGACAACCGCTTCGCCGCCGCTTCCTTGCAGCTTGAATTTCACCGACGCAAACATTCCGGGCCGCAATTCATGTTTGCCGTTCGGAATGTGTATCTCGGTCAACAGCGTGCGAGAACTGGGGTCGAGTGAATCCGCGGTGCGGACGATCTTGCCGGGAAATTCGCGTCCCCGAAATTCTCCTACGCGAATCGCGGCGGTCTCCCCCGGATGAATCGCCACGGAACTGGATTGGGGAACGTTCACGAAGATGCGCAGTTCATCCGTCTTCGCCATGCGGAACAATTCCCGGTTGGCCGAACTGCTTCCCGCCGTGATCAGGGCGCCGGGATCGACATTGCGGGCCGTAATTAAACCGTCGAACGGAGCGACGACGCGCTGAAAGCTTTCCTGTTGTTCCAGCCGTTTGACGTTCGCCTGTTGAGCCGTGATATCGGTATCGGCGGCGCTTACGTTCGAGCCCAGGGCGTCCACATCGGCCGTCGCGGCATCGAAGGCGCTCTGTTTCTCATCCGCGTCCTGTTTGGATACTACACCCTCCGCAACTAATTTCTTCCATCGCTCGAGCGTTACTTTCGCCAACTCCATCTTCGATTGCGATTGCTTGAGAGCGGCCCTGGTCTGGGCTGCGGCCGCTACGGCATGAGCTTGCGCCGCACGCGCCTGCGCCAATTGCTGAATCACTTCAGGAGCTTCAATTTGGGCGAGAAGCGTACCGGCCTTGACGCGATCTCCGATGTCGACCTTGCGCGAGACCAGGTAGCCATCGGTCCTCGCGTAGATGGGAGCCTCCTGAATCGCCT
>CAXSIG010000299.1:0-4845 GCA_964237255.1 uncultured Bryobacteraceae bacterium | reverse complement strand
GCTGCCGGGAAAAGTGACTTCCGAGGTGGCGCTGGCGGATTTCAGGATGATCGTGTTGACCGCCGGGTCTCCCGCTTCTTCCTTCACCTCGCTCGCCAGAACTTTGTGCTGCGCCACACGGGGAAGATAGCCGGCAACAATCAAAGCCCCTAAAGCGGCCAGGAGAACCAAAGCGATCAGAGCGGTGCGAACGCGTCGCGGCTTCCGAACATCGGTCACGGGATCACCTCTTCCTCATAAGGAGCGGCACGCCGGAGCATCGCATAAATCACGGGCACAAGAAACAGGGTAGCGAACGTTGCGGCCACCAGTCCGCCGATGACGGCGCGTCCAAGCGGCGCGTTCTGCTCGCCACCCTCGCCCGCGCCGAGCGCCATGGGCAGCATGCCGATAATCATGGCAAGGGCGGTCATCAGCACAGGTCGTAGCCTGGTATAACCCGCTTCAAGGGCCGCCCCCGTGGAATTGTGCATCGAGCGCTGTTCATTGGCGAACGTGACCACCAGAATGCTGTTCGCCGTTGCGACGCCGACGCTCATAATCGCTCCCATCAGCGAGGGTACGCTGAGTGTGGTTTGCGTTGCAAACAGCGTAAATACGATTCCGGACAAAGCGCCCGGCAGGGCCATCATGATGATCAACGGGTCCAGCCACGATTGAAAGTTGACCACCATCAACAGGTAGACCAGCAAAATCGCAAATAGGAGCCCCCAAGCCAGGCCGGCGAACGAGGACTTCATGCTTTCCACCTGACCGCGCATCACAAGCGTGGTTCCGCGCGGCAGTTTCAGTTTGGCTAATATGCGTTCTATATCGTCCGCGACGCCCCCTAGGTCGCGACCTTCCACGCCGGCGAAGACGTCGAACACGGGCTGTACGTCCCGATGATTGATCACTCCCGGTGAGAACATCCGCTGCACGGTCGACAAATTGGTCATGAGTTGGGGATCGGTTTGCGACGGAGAACTTAACGTAGTGGATTGCAGATCTTCAATCGAATTGAATTTGTACTCCGGGGTCTGCACGGCAACCGAATAGCTGACCCCGTTCTTCGGGTTCAGCCAAAAATTCGGCGCCGTCTGGCTGCTGCCGGAGAGAGAAATCAGCATGTTCTGGGCGACGTCGCGCTCGCTCATCCCGAGGAGCACGCCGCGGGTCCGGTCCATATTGACTTTCAATTCGGGAGAATTCGTGATTTGGTGAACGTGGACGTCTACCGCACCGGGAATGTGCGCGACGTCGCGCCGGATACTTTCGGATAGCCTGAAGTTTTTCTCCAGATCACGGCCTACCACTTGAATATCGATTGGCGCAGGGAGGCCGAAATTCAGGATTTGGCTGACAATGTCGGCGGGCTGGAAGAAGCAGACCAATTGCGGAAATTGATCGCGCAGCGCCTTGCGCAAAGCGGTAACGTACTTGGCTGTAGGCTGGTGTTCGGGTGTGAGCGCGACCAGGATCTCTCCATCCCCCGGTCCGATCATTGCTGCATCGATCAGCGCAAGGTTCGTGCCGCTTGAGGGGAGGCCGATGTTATCGAGCACCATGCGGAGTTCGTCTTTCGGTACCGTGCGCCGGATGAGTGCGTCGACTTGTCCGAAGATGCGCTCCGTTTCTTCCAAACGAGTTCCCGCCGGCGCCCGAACGTGCAAGCGAAACTCGCCGGCATCGACGGACGGGAAAAAGTCCTGTCCCAGATACGGCACCATCCCGAAAGCCAGAAGAGAGAACGCGCCGAAGACGGAGATGGTGACGACACGGTGGGCCAATGCCGCTTCCAGGATGCCGCGGTAGCCTTCTCTCATATGGGAGAAGCCGCGCTCGAACCCGGCGTGCATTTTTCCGAATATGGACCGGGGAGGCTCTTTTTCATGCCCGGGCACATGCAGGTACGCTTCGGCGCCCAGAAGATACTTCGCCATGGTCGGAACCAAAGTTC
Organism: uncultured Bryobacteraceae bacterium; assembly: GCA_964237255.1. Lineage (GTDB taxonomy): Bacteria > Acidobacteriota > Terriglobia > Bryobacterales > Bryobacteraceae > JALYXI01. Next base: position 2,906 of record CAXSIG010000299.1, on the reverse strand, counting down.
GCGACAAGAGATAAGACGCGAGCATCGCGAACACCACCGCCATGCCGAGCGGGGTAAACAAGCTCTTCGCCGCTCCGCTCAGGAACCCGACGGGAACGAAAACGATACAGATGGCCAGGGTAGAAACGAAGGCCGGCACGGCAATCTGCTGCGCGCCGTCCAGGATCGATTGCAGAATCGGTTTGCCCTGCCCCATGTTGCGGTGAATGTTTTCGATTTCGACCGTAGCGTCGTCCACCAGGATGCCGACCGCGAGAGCCAGGCCACCCAGCGTCATCACGTTCAGCGTCTCTCCCATCAACCGCAGCACCATGATCGAAACCAGAATCGAAAGCGGAATAGAAATCGCCACAATCACGGTAGATCGCCAACTCCCCAGGAACAGCAGGATCATCATCGCGGTCAGGAACGCGGCGATTGTCGCTTCGCGGACCACGCCGTCGATCGATGCTTTCACAAAGATAGATTGATCGAATAGAAGGCCGACGCGCAGTTCCTGCGGCAGGGTGGCAAGAATTTGCGGAAGCTGCTTCTTCACTCGGGCCACTACGTCCAGCGTGGACGCGTTCCCGTTCCGCAGTATGGTCATGAGTGCACTGCGGGTGCCGTTGTTGCGCACGATATTCGTTTGGACGGCAAACCCATCGCGCACCTGCGCCACGTCGCGAATGTAGACGGGAGTGCCCTTGATCAGGCGGATGGGAAGGTTATTGAGATCCTCGGCGGCTTCCGGGCTGCTGTTCATTCGGACGTGATATTCCCGTTCGCCGAACTTCACACTGCCGCCCGGGAGGATGACGTTCTGAGCATTGATTGCGTTCGACACGTCGTACGCCGTGATCCCCTTTGCGAACAACTGGTCGGGCTCCAGGTCCACCATGATCTGCCGGGGCTTGCCTCCGAACGGCGTGGTGACGGAAGCACCCTGCACAGTGGCCAGACGCGTTCGAAGAAAGTTGAGACCCAGGTCGAACAGATCGGCCTCAGAAAAACCCTTACCACCGAGGCTGGCCTGCAGAATCGGGACATTCGAGACGTTGTACTGCAGAATGTTGGGCGGTGTGATGCCGGGCGGCATGATGCGAGTGATGCTCTGTGCATTCGCCGTAATCTGCGCCACCGCCCCCTCGATTTTGGCGCCCGGATGGAAAAAGATTTTGATAATCGCGATGCCGTTCAGAATCTGCGACTCAATATGCTCGATGTCGTTTACGGCGGTGGTCATGGAGCGTTCGTGGACCGTGACGATCCGTCGCTCCATTTCCTCGGGCGCCATGCCCGAGTACTGCCAAATTACGCTGACGACCGGAATATCAATGTAAGGGAAAATATCCACCGGCATGCGGAGAATCGTGACGATTCCCAGTACCAGCACTAACAGAGCGGCTACGACGAATGTGTACGGCCGCCTCAGCGCGAGCTTAACGATCCACATAGAAAAGTTGAGAAGGAGCCTGGCGGACAGGGCCGTATGGCGAGGTGAAATATCAGTTTAACGTAAGGAGAATCCCCGAACATTTTCGGGCCGCTTTGTTGCGGGCCATCGCAGGTGTGAGATATTTGTTTTCAGCCCCGGAGATGTTGAAATTTTGTGTTCTCGCCAGCGGTAGCTCCGGCAATTCGTCGTTTATCGCGACCTCGCGTACACGCATTCTGGTAGACGCCGGGCTGAGCGTTCGCGAGTTGTCGAAGCGTCTGGCCGAAATCGGCGAATCGGTGGAAACTCTGGACGCTGTGCTGATTACGCATGAGCATTCGGACCACATCTCTGGCCTCTGCCGGCTGCTGCGGACTCGTAAGCGGGCGAAGAAACCGCTTCCCGCTTATCTGACGCGATTGACCGCTCCCGCAATCGATTGGGAAGAGTGTGAGCCGGTGATCGAGACCTTTCAGGCCGGACAGCGTTTTCGCGTGGGTGACATAGAGGTAGATAGCTTCAGCATTCCTCACGATGCCCGCGATCCTGTCGGGTTTTGCTTTCGTTTTGAAGGGATGAAGATCGCGATTGCCACGGATTTGGGCTACATTCCGGAATCGATCAAGCATCACCTGCGCGCCTGCGACGTTCTGCTTCTGGAGTCGAATCACGATTTGGACATGCTGAAAGTGGGGCCGTACCCCTGGAGCGTGAAACAGCGCGTGATGAGCCGGAATGGGCACCTCTCGAACAAAGTGGTCTGCGATTACCTCGCTTCCGATTTTGCGGCTTCGGTGCAGGCACTGATCCTGGGCCATATTAGCGACCAGAACAATCATCCGGAGCTGGTGCGCATGGGCGCGACCGAAGCGTTGGAGCGACGGGGAATGTTGTTTACCCGGCTGGTGATTGCGGAAGCGGCGAGGCCTACCGAGGTCTTTCAGTTTTGATTGCTCGCTATACACGCCCGGAAATGGGGCGTATCTGGAGCGAGCAGACTAAATACTCGAAGTGGTTGGAAGTAGAGCTGGCCGCGACCGAGTCGCTTGCTGAGTTGGGGGTTGTGCCCCGGGATGCCGCGGCGGAACTTCGTGCTCACGGCGGTTTCTCCGTCGACCGGATCACGGAAATTGAAGCCCGGGTCAAGCATGACGTCATCGCGTTTACAACTTCTGTAGCGGAAACCATGGCTGCGGCCGGTTTCGCTCCCGCTTCCCGCTGGCTGCATTACGGCCTTACCTCGACCGACGTTGTCGATACCGCCCAGGCTCTTCAGATCCGGGAAGCTTCGACGCTGATTCGCGCAGGCTTGGAAGCTCTTCGCGAGGTGCTTCGACGGCGCGCCCATGAGTTTCGGGATACGGTTCAAATCGGACGGACGCATGGCGTCCATGCCGAGCCGATCACGTTCGGACTGAAACTCGCGATCTGGTACGAAGAGGCGGGCCGGAATCTCCGTCGATTCGATGCCGCCGCCGAAGACCTGCGG
>CAXSIG010000298.1:0-6867 GCA_964237255.1 uncultured Bryobacteraceae bacterium | reverse complement strand
GAATGATTTTCAATATCCCGGCGGCCCTCCGATTCCTCCCTACGACGTTACCGGCTACACGCTAGCGTTTCAAATGGGCGTCCAGTTTGACCGTGTCATGGAGAAATTTGATGGACCGTTCAAGGATGTAGCGGGTTTACAAACTCCGCCTCCAGGCAAAGTCTCAGGACCGGCTAAACCCGCGGGATACCTGATCAGTCATGAATTAAACGATTCGTTTATCATTCTGAATCGCCTGATGAAAAACGGCGACGAGGTGTACTGGCTGAAACAGCCCGTCACCGTAGCGGGCCGTACCATGGGACCGGGAACCATGTGGGTGCCTGCGCGTCCGCAAACGCGCGCCATCCTGGAGAACGCCGCGCTTGATCTAGGCGTAAGTTCCGAAGGCGTCGCAGCGAAGCCCGAAGGCGATTCCTACAAACTGAAACCGGTCCGCATCGGTCTTTGGGATCAATACGGCGGCTCCATGACCTCCGGCTGGCTCCGCTGGATTTTCGAACAGTTCGAATTCCCTTATGAGAATGTGTACCCGCAAGCGCTCGACGCGGGCAACCTGAAAGCCAAATATGACGTTCTGATATTTCCGAGCGGCGCGATCCCCTCGGCTAACGGCGGAAGAGGCGGGCGAGGCGGTGGCGGTTTCGGAGGCCAGACGATCGCCGAAAACGTCCCCGAAGAATTTCGCCCCTGGATAGGGCGCGTGACAAGCGAAAAAACGGTTCCCCAACTCCGCAAGTTCGCGGAGTCCGGCGGCACCATTATCACCATTGGCGAATCGACAAACCTGGCCCAGTTCTTCGGCATGCCCGTAAGAAACGCGTTAGTGGAAAAATCTCCCGACGGCACCGAACGCCCACTCGCCCGTGAGAAATTCTATGTCCCAGGCAGCGTCCTTCAGGCAAGCGTCGACAACACGAATCCCGTAGCGTACGGCATGCCCAGCAAGGTCGATATGTTCTTTGAAAACAGCCCGGTTTTCCGTATGACTCCCGATGCGGAAGCGAAGGGCCTGAAGCCGGTAGCATGGTTTCCGAACGCAACCCCACTCCGTAGCGGATGGGCGTGGGGCCAAGGCTATTTGGAGAACACGGTCTCCGTCGCCGAAGCGCCATTAGGCGAAGGCAAAGTATTCCTGCTAGGCGCCGAAGCAGCCTTCCGAGGCCAACCCCACGGCACATTCAAGCTGCTCTTCAACTCCATCTACTTCGGCCCGGCGAAATAGGATGGCTCTATAACCGGAATCCAATTCGTCACGGATGACATTGGCCGCAGGGTTGCCGGGCAAATCCGCTCCAAATCGAGCCAAGATCAACGCCCGGCGGGATGCAAAAAGCTCAAGAGCTTTCGCTATCGATGGCTCATTCGAGCCGCTGACTGGCGAGCTGTATATGTCGATGATCCCACTAGATCGGTGACCGTTACTCGGATTGCCCACCGTTGCGACGTTATGAATAGGTGAAGTCAAAAGCCGGGTGGCCGCTCTGACATGACATTCATCGCCCGCTCAAACGCAACCCCGACCGTCCCCAATGTTCCTTCATCGAACAACCGTCCGATAAACGTCACGCCATGCGGAACGCGTCGCGGAGGTGAGAACTTCGGCAGCGGCTTGGCTGGATCGGGAGCCCAATCGCTTCGGGCCTCCGATACTCTCACGAAGCCCGCCCGTAACGTCAGCGAAGGATGCCCGGTAAAGTTGCTAATTGTTAGCATCTCATCGCGTAGCGACGGTACAAGCAGAACATCCACTTGCGCAAAAATCCGCGCCATCTCCTGAGCCACTTTACGCCTCAGCCGATCGGCTTGTACGAAGTCTACGGCGGAAAGAAATCTCGCCTGACGAAATAAATTCGGCCAGGAGTCCGGTGTCTGCGACTTCAACTGCTTCAACCCGCCGGTTAGCGTGAGCTCCTCAAACGCCGCCGCCGCTTCCGCGAACAAGATCAGATTCAACGACCCGAACGGCCAATCGGGAAGCGAAACCTCGACCGGCGTCATCCCCAGTTCGCGCACTTTGTCGAGCGCCCCGCGGTCTACATCCGTAGCTGGATTCTCCTTCATCCAGCCGGGAAAGTAGCCCACCTTCAGTCCCTTAACCGGTGCTCCCGCATCGAAATCCAAGCGGCTCGAAACACTTGCCACATCACCGGAATCCGGACCTGTAATCGCCTGCAAAACCAGCATGGCGTCCTCAACGCCACGAGTCATGGGTCCCAGCTTATCAAGCGACCAGCAGAGCGTCATCGCGCCCGTGCGAGGCACGCGTCCATATGTAGGCCGCAATCCCGTAATCCCGCAGCGCATCGATGGACTCACGATGCTCCCGCCCGTCTCGCTGCCGATCGAAAACGCGACCAATCCCGCCGCGGTAGCCGAACCCGGACCGGCGCTCGATCCGGAGGCGCCCTCTTCGAGGAGCCAGGGATTCATCGTCTGCCCGCCAAACCAAATATCGTTGAGCGCCAGCGCACCCATACTAAGCTTCGCGATTAGCACCGCGCCGGCATCGTGGAGCCGTTTCACGACTGCCGCGTCCGTCGCCGGCACGCGTTGCCGATAGGGCTCGGCGCCATACGTCGTAGGAATTCCGGCGGTATCCAGCAAGTCCTTCGCGCCCCAGGGAATCCCATGCAAGGGGCCGCGATAACGCCCCGCCGCAATCTCCTGGTCCGCCTGCTTCGCCTGCGAGATGGCCAGTTCACGAGTCGGCGTGATAATGCATTTCAGCTTCGGATCGAAGCGTTCCATGCGCGTCAGATAGATTCCGGTCAGCCGCTCGGAAGTAAGCTTGCGCGTTTCGATCCATCGTGCCAGCTGTGTAACGGGGGCGAACGCGATATCCGCATCCCCGCTGGGAAGTGAAGCAGAGACGCTTGGGCTTCGAACAAAACCGTCCCGCGCAGGCCCTGTCTGCCGGCCTGTGATCGCCGGATTCCATTGTGTTGCCGGAGCAACCGCCGCATCCAGCGAAAGCTTTTTTGGCCCGGTGCGGCGCTCATAAACCGGAGCCATAGACTTGCGCCAATTTCCCGCAGCTTGGTAGCGATCCTCCTGGCTCATCTCTACCTGCATCAACTTCTCCGCTTCCGCGAAAGTGGATGTGGTCACGGCTGGCCCCACGTCCGGAGCCGTCCCAAACGCAGGCGGCGCACCGGCCGGTAACTCACCCGAAGTTTTCACCGGCTTCTTGCAAGCCGCGGTAGCCGCCAGCAGTCCTGCCGAGACGAACTGCCTGCGCGATTTCGCCACTACTGAAACTTCGGCGTGAACGGCATCATGCGTAGCATTCCGCCCTTTAGCCAGACACTCGCGTGAACGTCACGTAACCCCGGGATCGCCGCCATCCTGCTGCGCACCATCGCTTCGGTCGGATCTTGCGCCAACAGTAGATCGAGCAAGCTCTTCTTCGGCGGATAGATCACCAACGAAACGTTTTCCTTGGCCGGTATGTTCGCCTTCTGCTTGACCAACTCGATTGCCCGGTCAATGCCGCCCAACTCATCCACCAAACCGTTTCCCTTCGCCTGATCCCCTACCCAAACGCGACCCTGCGCCAAGGGCTCGATCTCATCGAACTTCCGTTTCCGCGCAGCTGCCACTTTCGTTACAAATGCGCGATAGCCATCATCGATTCCCTCACGCAACTTGCGCCGCCCCGCATCGTCCAGCGGCTCGTAATCCGAATCGATCCGCGCAAATCGCCCTCGGCTGAGCGACTCTTTGTCGATGCCGAGCTTGTCATACAACCCGTGCAGGACCGGCTTCCCGAACACCACGCCGATCGACCCTGTCAACGTGCCGGGATACGCGACGATTGGGTCTCCCGTCATCGCCATGTAATATCCGCCTGACGCCGCCGTGTCCGACATCGAGATCACCATCGGCTTCTTGCGGCTCAATTGATTCATCTGGCGCCACAGATCGTCTGAAGCGGTGCTTTCGCCACCAGGGGAATCGATTCGAACGATAACCCCTTTAATAGAAGAATCATTCTGGACCTTGCGAAGAATTTTATTCAGGTGCTCGCTTTCAATGCCGCTCGGTTCGGAACTGGAGTCCGGCTCACCCCGCGTTATCTCACCCTCCGCGGTGATGAACGCGATCCGCTGCTTCCCGCTTAACCCAAGAGTGGAGCCCGGCACCTTCATATACTCACGTCCGGCAATCGTTTTCACCTCGCCATTCTTCAGGGTATTCTTCAGGTCGCCGTACATTTCGTCTTCAAACTTGACGTCGTCCACCAGACCTTTCTGAAGCGCTTGCGAGGAAAGAAACGGACCGTCGTCGATGATGGCTCGTACTTCCGGCACGGTCTTCTTACGTCCCGTGGCGATCGTCTGAAGCAGGCTACCGTACAGATCGTCCAACACCCCGGAGTACACTTCTCGCGTTTCCGGACTCATCGACGAACGCGTGAACATATCGCCAAAGTCTTTGTACTTACCCGCATGTTCCACTTCCACTTGCACGCCCACCTTATCGAGCGTTCGCTTGAAATACATCAATTCAAAGCGAAGGCCCTTCAGGTTGAGCAGATCCTCCGGCGATAAATAAATGCGGGAGCAAGCGGTGGCGAGATAGTAATCCTTCGTCCCCGGAGATTTTAAATAGGCATACACCGGCTTACCCGACTTACGAAATTGCTCGATATCCGCATGTAATTCCTGCAGCTTGCCCCAAGCAATTCCCGGATTAGCCGGTTCCAAAACAATCGCCTTGATCCTCGAATCTGCCGCGGCCTTGCGTAACGTGGACCACACATTCTCCACAGTCATCACGCTCTTCCCGCCGAACCCCGGGATGTTGTACTCAACGGGAGGCCGCTCCGGAATCTCGCCATCCATTCGCAGAACCAATGTCGATCCATCGGCGACGGTCACGGGCTTTTCCCGATTCCTCCCAAATGAAAAGACGATCGAAGCAATTAGAATGACAGCGACAAGTACCGTAAGAAGAACGCCCGAAATCAGGCCGACCAAGAATTTGAGCACGTCTGAAAGTAACACGCCCGTTGCTATACTGGACGGTTCACCAAAGCTTCTTAGATGTCAAATCAGTCCCTTAATTCGCGAGAAAATATACGCCTCGCTATAGCGTGTCCAATGGCCAATGAATCGGAATCGGCTGTGAAGTTTGTGCAGCAGGTTCTCGCCGAGTGTCAGGGCTTCCAATGGGTGCGCTTTTTCGTCGTGCTTGACCGGGTGAGTAAGGACGATACGCTCGATCAGTTGAGGGGGTATTCCGAGACGGACCCGCGCCTATTCCCGGTGTGGGCGCCCGAAAACCGAAGCATCGTGGACGCGTATAAGCGAGGATATCGAGAAGCAATCGATTCCGGAGCGGACTGGGTGCTTGAAATCGATGCGGGTTTTAGCCATAGGCCTGTGGATATTCCCAAGTTCCTCGACGCAATGTCAGAGGGGTACGATTGTGTATTCGGTACCCGTTTCGCGCTCGGGGGCCGAATTGAAGGCAGTTCCGGGAAGCGCGAATTATTAAGCCGGGGAGGTACCATGTTGACCAACTTGTTGCTTCATACGCGCCTGAGCGATATGACCAGTGGATTTCAGCTATTCCGGCGCGAAGTGCTGGAAAAGATTCTGGAGAAAGGCATTTATTCGAAGGGGCCTTTCTTTCAAACGGAAATGAAATCTTATTGTCTGAATCTTCGGATCGCGGAGGTTCCCATTGTTTACTCCGCGGCCAGTCACAACATCGCGATGGGATCGATTCGCGAGTCTTTTCAACAACTAAGCCGGCTTTTCGCTCTAAAACGAGCCGGTATGTTGGCCCTCTGAGCGGTAGACTATGGACGCGGTGCTGGTGGTGGATGACGATCCGGATGTTCTAAAGTTCATTGCAATGGCTTTAAACTGCAATGGCATCAAAACTATCCCGGCGCGCTCCTCGAACGAAGCCTTATGGACTTATCAGCGGCGGCGTGGTGAAATTCGGCTGCTGCTGACCGACATTGTGATGCCTGAAGTCTCCGGTGTCGATCTATCGCGGGAGATGGCGAAGTTGAATCCGGAATTGCAGATTGTGTTTATGACCGGGTATAAGACGGACCACCAGGACCATTTCGGCGAAGCGCTGGAAGGCCGCGAAATCCTGGGTAAGCCATTTACGCCGGCGGAATTACTGCACGTGGTGAATAAGTCCCTAAAACGCGTGAAGACCGCGTCGGGTTAGAACGTCAACCGAATCCCACCTCGCACCCCAATCGGCGCGCCGGGAGCATAGAAGGTGGCGTGTTGGATGGGATACTCACCTGCCACGGCGGGAAATGGTCGCGCCAGAAATGTTCCGGTGGCTGTGAAACCCGTGGGGCTCAATACTGCCGCACTGTAATAGCGATGGTTGAGAAGGTTGTTGATTTGGGCGAATAACTGGAGATGCTTTTGTACGTTGAAATGTCCGCCAAAATCCATCACGCCATAACCTGGTGAGGTGCCCGGCCCTAGATAGTAGCGGCCGTCCGGGACGCTGAGGTTATTTTCGTTACCGCGCGCGTAGGAGGTTGAAATGGCGCGAAAATCGAGATCGAAATTCAAGCGGGAGGTGGCTTGGTAGTCGGCAAATGCTTTGAAGATGTGGTGAGGAATCTGAGGAATCTGGTCGCCCGGTGCGATGTGGATTACTCCTTCGAATCCAGGGGCACTGCTTGCACTATTGCTGGACCCGTCCACCGTTTCGGCGGTCTGGTAAGCCGCGTCCAGGAACGTGTAGTTACCGCCTAGCGTGAAGCGTCCGATGCGTTCTCGCAGCGCGAGTTCGGCGCCTTGCCGCCTGGTCCGGCCAAAGTTCTTGAAGTAGCCGAATCCAGTCGCAGTGGAGGAAACGAAGAGAAGATCGTTATAGTTT
>CAXSIG010000297.1:0-6871 GCA_964237255.1 uncultured Bryobacteraceae bacterium | reverse complement strand
CCCTTACGGTTTTGCCAGCCGCTTCGAAGGCAAGCCCGGCACCAATCCCGAAGAGCTTCTGGCCGCAGCGCATGCCGGTTGCTTCTCCATGGCCCTTTCCGCGCAATTGACCCAAGCGGGCTTAACGCCGACACACATTCATACAACCGCGGGCGTCCATCTGGACAAGGTGGGTGAGGGCTGGTCGATTGCGAAAGTCGATCTGACAACAGAGGGAGAAGTGCCAGACATCGACCAGCAGACGTTTCAGCAGCATGCCGAAACGGCGAAGAAGAACTGTCCGGTTTCAAAGCTTTTCGCAGGAGCCGAGATCACGTTGATTGCGACCTTGCAGAACAGCAACTAGTGCTCGGAGGAATCGAAGCAGGTGGGACGAATTTCGTCTGTGCCGTGGGCGCGGGTCCACGCGACTTGCACCGGCATGAATTCTCAACCACCACCCCTGCGGAGACGATTGCCGAAGCCGCTGCTTTCTTTCAGAATCACGATGTTGACGCCCTCGGCGTAGGATGCTTCGGGCCAATCGATATCGCCGCCGGACGGATCACGACTACGCCGAAATCGGGCTGGCAATATTTCTCAATTGTCGACGCGCTGCGCCAAGCGACCGGCATTGAGCGTATCGCCTTCGATACCGACGTAAATGCGGCCGCTTTGGGCGAACATCGATGGGGCGCGGCGCAGGGCGTGGAAGACTTCATCTATCTCACCGTGGGTACCGGAGTCGGCGGCGGAGCGATGGTGAATGGAAGCTTGCTGCATGGAAAATCGCACCCGGAAATGGGGCATGTCCGCATTCGCCGAGACTCAACCCACGACACGCGCCCTGGCGCTTGTTATGCCCACGGCGATTGCCTGGAAGGACTCGCTTCCGGCCACGCGATCAAGGTGCGATGGGGACAGACAGGCGACCGGCTTCCGCCCGACCACGAAGCGTGGCGGCTTGAGATCGACTACCTGGCCGAAGCGATGGCAATCTTTACGCTCACGCTTTCGCCCGTCAAGATCATAGCGGGCGGCGGCGTGATGCGGTCCGTTTCTTACCCGCTCTTAGCGTCGCGAGTCGGTGAACTGCTGAAAGGGTACGTTTCAGCTCCGGAAATTGTGCCGCCTGCGTTGGGAGAGGACGCCGGCGTACTGGGAGCGCTGGCTCTAGCGGAAGCTCTGCTCTAGCTTCAATTCGTCTCTTCCACCTCTATCGCGTTCACGCAAGCGTAGTTCCGCGTCGGATGAAATTCCAAAACGATGAGCCCTTGTGCATTCGGCTCGATGTTTTCGAAGGTCTTCCGCATGCCGCGATTCGGGCCTCCGGCTTCCAGACCAATGTCGAAATCTTTCAGGAGCGTGGTTCCGTTTGCCCGCACGTCGAATATCCGTGAGTTCTTCTCGAGAGGCGGAGCATTCGCGATTGTGCTTCCGAAGTATGTCTCCGCAAAGCGTAACGTGACGCGATACTTTCCCGGCGCGACCGGTATGTGATACGAGAAGATCCCGAATCGCTCGCCTTCAAACAGATCCTTTTCAGGCAGGTTAGAGATACTCTTTCGACGCTCGGCCAAGTGGCCGCCCATTTCAAATTCATCGGCGGACCAGACGCGGCCATCCGTGTCCGTGACCGGAGTCTTGCGCGCGACGATGCGAACGGGACGAATTTTCCCGGGAAGACTGGGAAGTAGTTCCAGTGCGTTCAGAAACGGCTGGCCGGACTGTTGCATGAACTGAAGATGCAGCAGGCCATCTTTCGCGGGTGAGATGTCCTTGAACACTCGAACCTGTAACCGGTTCGGTCCACCGGATTCGGAGAGTGCATCGAATAAATCCAGGCGGGTCTGCCCATTGATGTTTACGCGAAAAGAACGGACATCTTCATCCTGGCTGGGATCTGGAGTGCGGAAGGCAGTTTCGCTGAAGAACAGATGCAGTTCGTAGGTTCCGGAGCGCAACGGAATGTCATAACGGAATTCCCCCTCGCGCGATGTGTGCAGCAATCCAGGATCGGGAGAACCATCGATCAACGTACCGGGCGGGATCTGAGTAGAGTGCCCGCCGGTGTAATAAGAATCCGGTTCCCACTTGTGTCCCTGCCGGTCTGTGTGAGCGGGACCACCGTAACCGGCCAGGATGCGAAATTCCGTGTGGACCGGTTCTCGCCAATCACCCCGCCAAACTTCCGGAGTCGAAGTGTTTTGTGACGAAGCGTGCGCCCGGTGAATCGCCGCTACGATTGCTGGTGTGGCAATCGCTCCCACCAAAGCGAGTACAACCCCGACCAATACAGTACGAACGTTCCACGTTGCGACCGCCGGTGAAGCCGCGTGTAACACGGGTGGCGTTTCGACGGGAATCGCTGGCACCGAATGGGCTGCCTCGGCATCGGGATAGAGAAACTGTGGGGCATACTGGCCGCTTGCGATCACCAGTTTCATCGGATGATCCGCGCCTTTGTTCGCGTAGTACTCCACGAGTCTTTTTCGTAATCGATGCGCTTCTACCAGGACGATGGAATCTTTCTTTTGATCGAACTCAGCGGGCCGTCCTAAAGCCTCAACAGCAATGTTGTATTCCTTGATTTGGTCTGCGTTGCCCTCAAAATAGCGTTCACAGACGTAACGGAGAAAACTGGAGAGATTCGGCGCGCGGTTCAGGCAGCCGGATTGAAGGATGGCATCCAACTCCGCACGTTCCCTCTGCAACTGAGCAGCGGAGAGCATTTCTTGCCGAAGTATACCAGTGAATCCGCGTTGATCACGGGTCGTTAACGTACGTTGGGCGGACCGTTAACTCCAAACAAAACAAAGGAGTTAACTTCGGTTATTCTTCGAGCTAACGTCGGTAACCGCAAGTTGATTGCGTACGCGCTGGACGCAACTTATATTCGCAGCATCGGAAGTCTTCTCTTCTGAAAGGGGTTCCATGTCGAAAAATTTCTTCTCTGTTTTTGCTCTAACGCTTCTTGGTGCTGCAGCGGCGTACTCTCAAAGCGGTGTGATTCGGGGCTCGCTTTCCAACGCCACCGGCTCTGCAATAGCGGGAGCCAAGATCAGCGCTGTTAACGTGCAACGCAGCATCACCGTTCGCGAAACTAACTCGGATGCCAACGGCGAATTTCAGTTGAGTCCGCTAGAACCAGGAACGTACAACATTCGAGCCGAGGCCACCGGATTCAAAACAGCAAACCGTACCGGGCTGGTGCTGGACGTCAATCAAACGTTGAAATCGGTGCGATACAGCTGGAGGTCGGCAGCATCACGGAGTCGGTGAATGTCGAATCCAACACCCCGCAGGTTGAAACCGCGACTGCTGACAGAAATTTTGTAATCACCAGTCGCGAAGTCACGGAGCAGAGTCTCAACGGCCGCGATTGGCAATCCTTATTAAGGACGCTTCCCGGAATCGTTTCGAACGACAGTTCCGATTTTCGTCTTGCGTTCAACAATACCGATTCGTTCAACGTGAATGGCCTTCGCGGGAGCAACAACAATGTATTCCTGGACGGAAGCATCAACACCGATGTCGGTGCGAACGATGGGCAGTACACCCAACTTAGCCTGGACGCGGTGGCGGAGTTCAAGGTCCAGACCAGCGTGTTTAACGCCGAGTACGGGCGCAACCCGGGCGTACTGATTTCAGCGATCACCAAGAGCGGAAGTTCCGCTTTCCACGGGACCGCCTATAAGTTCCTGCGCAACTCGGCGCTGGATGCGAATTCGTTTTTCAACAATTTGCAGGGTGCGCCGAAGTCGCCGCTTCACTTTAACCAGTTCGGCGGAAATCTTGGTGGTTGGCTCTATGTTCCCGAGGTCGCGACGGCGAAGATCGAAAAGCTGTTCTTCTTTTACAATTTTGAAGGGACGCGAGCCAGCAGGCCGAACGGCAATAGCTATTACGACACACCGAGCGCCGCGCTTCTGAACGGAGACTTCAGCAGTGCGATCATTCCGGGGACGTCGCTTAACGGCAGCAAGTATCCGGTGGGGACGGTGTTCCAGCCGGGCACCGTAGTTCGAGATGCGAACAACAACATCATCGGTGGCACGCCGTTTCCGGGTAACGTAATCCCCGCTTCGCAGTTTAGTGCGAATGCGCCGGCGTTTATCAATGTTCTGAAGGGCGCTCTCCGTGGGGCCAATCTGCCGCCGAGCCCGGCGATTCCCGGCTATGTTCGTGTTCCGTTCCAAGACACGTACGTGTTCGACAAGAATCAGAATGCCGCCCGCGTGGACTACAACGTAAATTCAAAGACCAACCTCTTCTTCCGTTGGGTGGATGATTCGCAACAAGAAAGCCAGGGTTACGGCATCTTCTCCGGCAACTCTTTCCCGGTATTTCCGGAGTACCGTAAGAAGCCCGGCGCCAGCTGGTCGGCAAACATGATTAACGTGATCTCGCCCACGCTTACCAATGAGGCAATTTTCACTTACAACCACCTGACGCAGGTTGTGAACGAAAACAATCTGCAGCCTTCGCAATATACGGAAAGCGCTCTGGGCTTCAAATTTACAGATCTGTTCCCATCCTCCAACACACTGAGCCGGCTACCCAGCTTTAACTGCGGCGCAAGCTGCCAGGTTTCTCCGTTTCCTCCAAACTGGGTGAGTGAGGGGAAGACGTTTGCTGTCACCGATAACGTGTCGAAGGTCTTTGGCGCGCATTCTCTTAAGTTTGGAATCTTCTGGAATAAGAACCTGAATGGCCAGCAGCCCTATTGGCAGGATGCTCCGAACTTCAACTTCTCCTCCAGCTACCTGAACCCGAACGACACGGGATACGCTCTGGCGAACACGCTGCTGGGTAATTACACGACGTTGACCCAAAGCAACGGGCGTTTTTACGGCGATTTCCGCTTCACCCAAGTGGAGGCGTATGCGCAGGATAGCTGGAAAATCAAGAAGAATCTAACGCTGGAATACGGCATGCGATGGGTGTATCCGGGGCCGACTTCTACATACGGGCCGTACCTCCAATATTATTTCGATCCTTCGACTTACAACGCCGCGCAGGCCGTAAAGCTTCAGTTGACCGGACCTTTTGCGGGGAGCATCATCCCAAACTCCGGCAATCCCGCGAACGGCATGGTGCAAGAGGGGAAGGGATCTCTTCCTGTTGGTGGCGTGGAGCATCGCTCTAACAATTGGGGTCCACGGGCCGGTTTCTCTTGGGATGTCTTCGGGAATGGAAAAACGGCCATTCGCGGTGGCGGCGGTGTCTTCTATGAGAGGATTCGCCAAAACCATAACAGCTTCGATGGATTGGGTAACTATCCTCTGCTTTACACCCCGACGCTGTACGGCGGCAAGGTGGACAACGTCTCTTCCGCCTTGGTCTCTTCGGGCATTCAATACACGTCGTCAGTGATCGCCGAGAATCGCAGTGGAAAAATCCCGACGATTTACTCGTGGAGCTTCGGTGTTCAACATGAGCTTCCGGGTCAGGTAGCGATAGATGTCGCGTATGTCGGCAATGCGGCGCGGCACTTGCAATATACTTACGACGAAAACCAGGTCCCGCTTGGGACGACGACGGGTCTGAACAATCCGTTGCGAGCCGTAAACAATGTCCAGGATGCGATTCGTCCCTATCAGGGATACAACAGCATCAACTACACGGACTTCGGCGCAAACAGCAGCTACAATGCGCTGCAAACCCGAATCACGCGGCGCTTCGGCAAGAAGTTCACGCTGAACTCGGACTTTACTTGGTCTAAGGCTCTTGACATCACCGACTCCGACACAACGAACATCGACTTCTTTCAGAATCGAGAGTTCAACTATGGCCCGGCCGGCTTCGACCGAAAGCTGGTGTTCAATGCCAACTACGTTTATGAATTGCCCTCACTGCAGAACCACAATGGATTCGTTCATAACGTGTTTGGTGGGTGGGAGCTAACCGGGATCACTCGTTTCTGGAGCGGCACGCCGCTAACGGTTTACTCGGGCGGTAACCAAGGAACCCTGGGCGGATCTGTACGGGCCGACTATTGGGGCGGCAGTACCAGCGGTAATGGAACGTGGCAGCAGTATTTCAATCCGTTGGTGTTCGCTCAACCGGCGGACGGAACGCTGGGCAATTCCGGCCGCGGCGTGCTTCGCGGACCGGGTGTCAACAACTGGGACGTATCTCTGTTCAAGAACACTCACATTACCGAGCACGTCAACACGCAGCTTCGGATTGAAACTTTCAATCTGTTCAACCACACGCAGTTTGCGGGGGTGAACACGAGTGTCAGCGGCTCCGGCCCGGGCGCGGCAGTTACGGCTGCTACGGTCAACGGCTTGGGACAGGTAAACAGCACCCGCGATCCACGCACCATCCAGTTAGGCTTTAAGATTTACTTTTAGAGCTACCTATCGAAGTGTTGCAGGCGGTTACGATTAGAGTGTCTGTGCAACCGCCTGCACTCCTTCTCCTGGTTGGCATTACCTGCTTTGCGGCCGATTCCCAAAAGGCCGTTTTCGACAACGCAGTTCAGGCTCTTTCGGCGAAGGACTATCAAACTGCCGAACGGGGCTTTCTTGTTGTTTTACGATCCGACTCGAATAATCTGGCCGCGCTTGGGAACTTAGGCGTAGTCTACTCGCGTACGAATCAGACGGGAAAGGCCATTGCGGTTTATAACAGAGCGCTGAAGACCCATCCCGCAGACCCACTGCTGAATCTGAATCTCGGTCTAATCTACTTCAAGCGCGATGATTACCGATCGGCGCTTCCCTATTTTGCGAAGGCCGCACAGCAATCCAGCAGCAGACAGGCGAAGGAACTGCTTGCTACCTGTCAGCTTTACACGGGGCAAGCGGCTGCCGCTATCTCAATCTTGGAAGGGCTTCACAGCGCTAACGCGCGCGACCCTGGGGTTCTGTATCTCTTGGGGGTG
>CAXSIG010000296.1:218-6883 GCA_964237255.1 uncultured Bryobacteraceae bacterium | reverse complement strand
GAAGGTGCTGTTCGAAAAAAACGGAACCGTTAAGAACGGCATAGCGAATGGAAACGGCGTGAAGAACGGCGTCACTCCGTATGTGACCAAAGCTCCCGCTGCCCCATTTACCCCCGCTGCTGGGGAAGAGTTGGTCCCCATGCGCGGCGCTCCCGCTCGCATCGCGGAAAACATGGAAGCGAGTCTTTCGGTTCCCACGGCTACTTCGCAGCGCACCATTCCGGTGAAGGTAGTCGACGAGAATCGCCGCCTGATCAACCATCACCGCACTCTGACGGGAAAGAGTAAGGTCAGCTTTACCCATTTAATTGGTTGGGCTTTGGTGAGATCCGTTCAGGCGAATCCATCCCTGAACCATGCCTATACCGCCGCATCCGGCGATCCGACGCGAATCCTTAGAAAGGACGTTAACCTTGGCATCGCGATCGACGTCGCAGGCAAGAATGGAGCGCGCAATCTTCTTGTTCCCAATATCAAAAACGCAGGCTCTCTTGGATTTTTAGGATTCCTGAAAGCGTTCGACGATTTGGTGGCTCGTGCGCGTGTCGGGAAATTAGGTCCTGCGGACTTCGCCGGAACCTCCATTTCGCTGACTAATCCCGGCACAGTTGGCACCATGGGTTCCATTCCCCGCTTGGTGCAGGGACAGGGCGCAATCGTCGCGGTCGGTGCGATGGACTACGCTCCTGGCTTCCGCGGCGTAGCTCCCGACGTACAAGCTTCGCTCGGCATTTCGAAAGTAATGACGGTGACGTGCACTTACGATCACCGCATTATCCAAGGCGCTGAGTCCGGCATGTTCCTGGGAACGTTGCAGGCGCTGCTCGATGGCGATCAGGACTTTTACACCGACGTTTTCCATGCGCTGAACATTCCTTATCAGCCGGTGAAGTGGGAAACTGACCGGAAAAGCGAAAGCAAGGAACTGACCGTGGATGCCGCCAAGCAAGCAGGCGTGCTCCAGATGATCAATGCGTATCGTGTGCGCGGCCACTTGATGGCCGACCTGGATCCACTAAACGGCAAAGACCCGGCTTATCATCCGGAACTCGACCCACTCACTTACGGCCTGACCATCTGGGATTTGGAGCGTGAGTTTTCGACAGGCAATCTGGGCGGCGCGACGGGACGCCACGCTATCCTGCGCGAAATTCTGGACGAACTTCGCTCCACATATTGCGGCACGATTGCCTGCGAGTATATGCACATCCAGTTCCCCGACCAGAAGCGCTGGCTGCAGGAACACATGGAGCCCAAGCAGAACAATTGGTCGCTCGGCCGCGAGATGCAGTTAAGCATCCTCGATGACCTGCTGGCGGGCGAAGAGTTTGAACACTTCCTGCATGCCCGCTTTGTCGGACAGAAGCGATTCTCGCTAGAAGGCGCCGAGACCGCGATTCCCGTTTTGGAGGAATTGCTGAACCGCGCGGGGGAGTCTGGAGCTTCCGAAATTATCATCGGCATGGCGCACCGTGGCCGGCTGAACATGTTAGCGAACACGGTCGGTAAGCCGCTGCACGAAATCTTCGCGGAGTTTGAGGGTAACGCCGATATTCACTCCACGCAAGGCTCCGGCGACGTGAAGTATCACTTGGGCGCGGTGGGCCGTCGCAAGACATACTCCGGAAAAGAATTGGACATTCAGCTGGTTCCGAATCCGAGCCATCTGGAAGCGGTGGATCCGGTGGTGGAGGGCATGGTTCGTCCGAAGCAAGACGCCATGGGTGATACGGCGCGTGCCCGCGTGATCCCGGTTCTGATTCATGGCGATGCCGCCTTCGCCGGTCAGGGTGTAGTCACAGAGACGCTGAATCTTTCGCAACTCGATGGCTACTCAACGGGCGGTACGGTTCACCTGGTCATCAATAACCAGATTGGTTTCACCACTCTGCCCAACGGATCGCGATCCACAACTTACTCGACCGATGTCGCGCGACTAGTCCAGGCCCCGATCTTTCACGTCAACGGCGACGATCCGGAAGCTGCGATTCGCTCCGTCCAGCTGGCTTTCGATTTCCGGCAGGAGTTCAAGAAAGATGTGGTGATCGATATAGTTTGCTACCGACGCCATGGCCATAACGAAGGCGACGATCCCGGCTATACGCAGCCCGTCCTGTATCGCAAGATCGAGAAACAACCCTCGGTTGCGGTCCTCTATGCGAATCGTTTGGTGAAGGCAAAAGTAGTTACCGCTGCGGAATCGGACGAGATCCGCAAGCGCGCCAAAGGCCGCTACACCCAAGCCTTCGATTCGCGTCCCACGACGAAACCCTTGCCGATCGTCGAGCCTCCCACTGGACCGCTAACCACCGCCATCCCGGCCGCGCTTGCGCAGCAGGTGGTGGAGCGTATGACGGCGTTTCCGGAAACGTTCACCGTTCATCCCAAGCTGCGCGCGTTTAATGAAAAACGGCGCGATGCTTTTACGAAGAACGGAACTATCGATTGGCCTTCGGTTCGCTGGTCCTGGAAGGCACGCCGGTTCGTTTGAGCGGACAGGATAGCGGCCGCGGGACATTCTCGCAGCGGCACCTTGCGTTCTACGATTACGAAACGGAACAACGCTACGTGCCGATGAGCCATCTTTCACCGGCGCAGGCTCCGTTCCATGTCTTTGACAGCTCGCTCTCGGAGTATGCCGTGCTCGGTTTCGAATTCGGCTACACGCTGGCCGCGCCGAAAGCTCTCGTGCTCTGGGAAGCGCAGTTCGGTGATTTCGCCAACGGTGCGCAGATCATGATCGATCAGTTCATCGTCAGTGCGGAATCGAAGTGGGGCGTGACATCGAACTTGACCATGCTGCTTCCACACGGTTATGAGGGTCAGGGTCCGGAGCACTCAAGCGCACGCATCGAGCGCTTCCTGGAAATGGCCGCGTGCAACAACATGACCGTGGCCAACTGCACCACTCCGGCGAATTATTTTCATCTTCTCCGCCGCCAGGCTTTGCAAGCGTCGCATAAGCCGATGATCGTCTTCACGCCGAAGAGCCTGCTCCGTCATGCCAAGGCCGTCAGCACGTTTGAGGACATTACCGGTGGACGTTTTCAACGAGTGATCCCGGATGCGAAAGCACAGAGCGTCAAGCGCGTTGTGTTCTCTACCGGAAAGATCTATTACGATCTGTTGGCGGAACGCGAGAAGCGAAACGTAAACGACGTCGCGCTAGTTCGCATCGAACAAATTTACCCATTTCCGAAGCCGCAGGTAGAGGAAATTCTGGCAGCGTACGGACCGAATACCGAGTTGGTGTGGTGCCAGGAAGAGCCGCAGAACATGGGCGCGTACCGCTTTGTTCGCGAACTGTTTCCTCGACCGCTCCGCTATGCGGGCCGGGGAGAGAACCCCAGCCCGGCAGCGGGCTCGAAGAAGCGTCACGATCAGGAACAGATCGATCTGGTTAATCAGGCGCTCGGCTAACTACAGAGGCTTGTAAGCGATACAGTCAATCTCTACTTTGATATCAGCCGCGAAGCCGCACACGATTGTGCTCCGTGCCGGCTTGTCCTCGCCGAAGAATTCGGCATAGACCTCGTTCATCGGCGCGAAACTCGCGCGGTCGCCGATGAAAACGCTGCACTTCACCACGTCCTTCATCGACGCTCCCGCGCCTTCCAATACAGCTTTGACATTGTTTAAGACCTGTCGCGTCTCCGACTGGATATCACCCGGCGTTTGCGGGACCTGCCCGGAAACGTAGATGAAATCTCCTGCGCGGACGGCAGGCGAATACGGTCCGCGAGGGGTCGGGACTCCGGGAGGGGTAAGGCGTTCAATCATTTGTTTAGTGTCCTTCGGCTTCGAGCATTTTCTCCGCTTCAATGGCCGCTTTGCAACCCGCGCCCGAAGCAGTGATGGCCTGGCGATAGATTCGGTCTTCTACATCACCCGCATGAAACACGCCCTGCACGCTGGTGCGCGCGCCGCCCTTTGACACAATATAACCATCGTGATCGGTTTCAATTTGGCCGCGGAATACCTTCGTGTTCGGGATATGTCCGATAGCGACGAAGAAGCCGTCCACTTCCTGGTCCCACGTAGTGTTCGTCATCGTGTTTCGAAGACGAACTCCCGTCACCGTGTTCTGACTAACGTCATGAACCTCTTCAACAACGGTGCTGGTTAGGAACTTGATCTTGGGGTTGTTGGTGGCGCGATCCAACATGATCTTCGAAGCGCGGAAGGAATCGTTCCGATGTACCAGGCTTACCTCGGACCCGAAGCGCGTGAGGAAGTTCGCTTCCTCCATGGCCGAGTCTCCGCCGCCGATTACCATGATCTTTTTGCCTTTATAGAAAAACCCGTCGCACGTCGCACAACTGCTTACGCCGTGACCAATCAGAGCCTGCTCCGAAGGCAATCCCAACCAACGCGCCGACGCGCCCGATGCGATGATCAATGTCCGCGTTTCAACCCAATGCCCTTCGATGTTCAGCTTGAACGGGCGCTTCGATAAATCGGCTTCCAGAACGGAGCCGTCCATGAAATAGGCGCCGAATCGCTCGGCCTGCCGCTTCATGCTGTCCACCAACTCGGGACCGTTGATGCCTTCCGGGAACCCCGGAAAGTTTTCTACCTCCGTAGTCCATGAAAGTTGCCCGCCCGCATCGACGCCTTTCACGACCAGCGGATCCAACCCCGCCCGCGCCGCGTAAATGGCAGCGGTATTTCCGGCGCAACCGGAACCGACGATTACAACGTTTCGCATTGTCCTAACTATTCTAGATGCTGGCCAATACGGAAAGCTTCTCCGCCGGCCCGGCGCTTAACTTCTGTTCACAGCACTTGCCTCGGGGGATAGGGCTGCCATGAGGGCATGTTTCGGGATGGCCCAGAAACGTGCAAATTCGGTCTGTCAACTCGGGACTAAGGATGTGTTCGAAGGTGCAGGCGTTAGTTTCGACAGCCGCTTCATCGCGAATAGAAAGCACGTCGGTGAAAAGCCTCTCCGCCAGCCGGTGCCGGCGTATTACGCTGCGGGCGCGCGCTTCTCCCGCCACCGTAAATGCCACTTGCCAGCCGTTGATTGTCACCAGCCCCATCTGTGCCATGGTGGCGGTAAGCCTGCGCTGCTGCGTCAGTGTGAAGTGCGTTCCCTCAATGTGCGCGGTTTGCCCTTGCGCCCGTTCGCGCTCCATCCAGATTTGTTCCAGCACCTCATCGAAGTTCTGGTTGTCTTCGGCGGAGAAGTGTTTCGGGGCCAGGATGCGGCCGTGTTCCAGATTCAAACGCCGATCGGCGCGGCGGCCTACCGATTCGTCATGCGTCACCATCAAGATCGTGCGGCCTTGCGCGTGGAGACCGGACAAAATGTTCAGCACTTTTGCCTGATTATCGGCGTCCAGGTTGCCGGTTGGTTCGTCCGCTAGAATGATCTTCGGATCGTTCACCAAAGCGCGGGCGATTGCGACACGCTGCTGTTCCCCGCCTGACAGCTCCTTCGGTAAGTGTTGCGCTCGCTTCGCTAGCCCGACCTGTTCGAGAGCCGCCAGCGCTTCGTCCCGCTCCGCCATACTGTGGAAGTATTGGGCCAGCATCACGTTTTCCAGAGCGCTCAGATGCGGGATCAAGTGAAACTGCTGAAACACAACACCTACGGTTTCACAGCGAAACCTTGCAAGTTGCGTACGGTTCAGAGTCGACGTGTCGGTGGCTCCGATCCGAACTTGTCCTTTTGAAGATTGATCCAGGCAGCCGAGTATGTTCAACAGCGTGGTCTTACCGGATCCGGACGGCCCCATGATGGCGATCCACTCGCCGGCATTCGCGGTAAAGCTAACGTCGTCCAGGGCGCAGACCCGCTTGTCTCCTTCCGCGCTGTAGAATTTCGATACGCCTTCCAACTGGAGGAACGCCTGACTCATTCGCCCCTCAAAATACGCGCGGGCTGCACACGCCAGATGCTGCTTGCCGAAAGCGCGGTCGCCGCAAACGCGACTGTCAGCGTGACCGCAGTGGCAAGCAGGAGCACGGGAAGGTAGACATGCACCGCGAAGGAGGTATGAAAGACACTTCGTCCAATCCAGCCCGCTAACACGATCCCGCACGCGTAACCTGCTACCGCCGCCGCCAACGCAAGAAGCAGGCTTTCGGTGACAAACAGCGACGCAATTTTCGGCTCACCAGCCCCAATGGCTTTCAGGATTCCGATCTCGCCGCGCCGTTCCATCACAAGCTCGCTGAAGTTGCTGGTGACCGACAGGGTTGTGATCGCGAGGATCAACGCAAGCAGCAGAAAGAGCGTCACACGAATCTTGGTAACCACGCTTCGTTCCGTCGCCGCGGCCGCTTTTACCTGGCGGATTTCGACATCGGGAAAGTGGCGATGCAGTGCCGCTTCCAATGCGTTTAGCTGCGCCGCGGGCGCGCGAACCTGAACCAAGCTCGCGACCGTTCCTGTACCAAACGGAACGATCAGTTCATTATCTTCAGCTCCACCTGTCGTCACGATCCCCGCAACGCGGCACGCCCCGGTCGTGTCCCCCACTATCAGGTGGAGGCGCTGCGCCAAGCCGGTTCCCAGCATGCACTCGCCGCGCGCTCCTTCCACATGCCAAAAGCGCGTCAGGTCGCCCGCGGCATTTTGATCCAGTTGGGCGACGGAGACCGATTCGCCGCTCAACGTACCCGTCGTGAAAAGGAACGGAGCGGCAGCCGTGGCGCCC
>CAXSIG010000296.1:0-208 GCA_964237255.1 uncultured Bryobacteraceae bacterium | reverse complement strand
CGCTTTCATAGCGGCTTGCGCGGCGGACGTTGGTACGGCTGGTGTAGTCCCGCGCGACGCAACAATGAGGTTCGCCCCATACGATGCGAACTCATCGCTTACCCGGCGTTCCACGTCGGAGTAAACGCTGAATAGCGCTGTGGCCAACGCAGCCGCCACGCCAAGAGCTACAAAAGCCAGCGATAGGCGCCGGGCACGCAAGCGCATC
>CAXSIG010000295.1:0-6892 GCA_964237255.1 uncultured Bryobacteraceae bacterium | reverse complement strand
GGACGCAATAACCCGGCGGGCACTCCCGGCGCATCGGTAGACGCTAATGGCAATGTGGTTCCCGGGGTTTCGGTGGCGCAGTACAACATTGTTACCAACGATCCTCAACGCATCGGTCTGGATAAAACCACGCAAGCTCTGGTTAACGCGGCGCCGCTGCCGAATGTATTCAATGTCGGCGATGGTCTGAACACCGCGGGATTCGCTTTCTCAGCCCCAAGCCAGGAACGGCAACACGACATAACGTTCAAAGTGGACCAGATTATCAACAGCAAGAATACCGTTTATGCTCGCATCTCCTACGGCCAGCAGAACACCAATTGCGATAGTGCGAATAGCGGACTTCCCCTGTTTCCGGGGACACCATGCCAGGTCAACACCAAGCGCGATCCTAAAAACTTCGCGTTCAACTGGCGGTCCAATCCCACGGCCAGGCTAACCAACGAAGCAATCTTCGGATTGAACCGGTTCGGCTTTATTTTCGATTCACCGGCAGCGGATTTGAACAAGCTATCCATCATTGCGCCAGTTGCCGTGCCGTTGACGGATTTCGGCAACTCCCGCAAGCTCAACACCTGGCAGTTTGTGGATAACGTTTCTTATCAATGGAACGCGCATGCTCTGAAGTTTGGGACAAACCTCCGCTTCGGTCGCGAGTCGGACCAGCGCGGCAGTGTGGGTTCGTATAACGCCGCTACCGATGTTTACTTCAACGCGGATATCGACAACGCTCTCTTCAACGTTCCCGCTGGAATCAATCAATCGAACGATCTTCCGGCTTTGCGCACATCGATCAACTTTTTGCTGGGGCGGGTTGGTGAAGTGCAGCGCGGCTTTTCCGCTCCCGACGGTCAGAAGTTTATCGCCGGCGTTTTGCCCTTTGAAGCGCACTGGAACGAGTACGACTTTTTCGCGCAGGATTCCTGGAAGGTGCGCCGCAACCTGACAATCGATATTGGCTTGCGTTGGGAAATGAAGCTCGCGCCTACGTCGCCGAACCCTGTGATTTCCCATCCGAGCCAAGCCCTTGTCGCGGGAGCAACTCCGACGAATTCCGCAACCTGGGTGAAGGGTTCGTTGTTCCGCGACAGCCTGCACAACATCGGTCCATCCCTCGGGTTTGCTTGGGATCCTTTCTCTACCGGTAAGACCTCGATTCGTGCGAACTATCGAATTGCTTACGATCGTTTAAATTCGTTCCTGCTTTCTTCGCAGGTCTTCAACAACCTGCCCGGCTTGATCTATAGCTACGACGATACAAGTCTTGGTCAGCGCGATACGCGGCTTTCTTCCGTATCGCCCGTGCAGCCTCCAACCGGCATCAGCCCCGCCTCCTTTACTTCTCCGGCGGCATTCTCCAGCGCTTCGATTTCGGTGCTGGACCCAAACTTCAAAATCCCAACTACTCATCAGTGGGACTTGTCCTTTCAGCGGGAAGTCTGGAAGGGGGGCGTCGTTGAGGTGAACTATATCGGGCGGCGCGCTTATCACTTGACGGGGGCCTACAACGCCAACCAACCGAACAGTTTCGCGCCCGGTGTTCTGGACGCGTTCAACATTGTTAAAGCCGGAGGCCAAAGCGACCTGCTGAACAATTTGTTCTCCGCAGATAGCCGAGTCACGGCCGGTAGCACCGCTTCCACAATGATTCGATCGCAATACTCCAGCCAACTGAGTCTGAACAGCTTCGCGGCGATTTATGCGGCACTCGGGAACCGCATTCAGAACACCGCTACCGGACCGAAGAACGTCACCTCGCTCTCCGGCGCCGGTCCTTTTGCAGTGATTCCGTTTCCCCAGTTCTCAGGCGGCGTGACAGTAATCGATTCGAACGACTTCTCTACTTACAACGGGCTGGTTGTTCAGTATCAGCAACGCTACAAGAGCGGAATCTACTTCCAGATGAGCTACACGCTTTCAAAAGCATTAGCCACAAGAGACTTCGACCCCACGTTCACCGTTGTGGGGACTCAAAACTCCCAATCCGCCACGTCCACACCGTTCGATATCTACAACCGGAAACTGAATTACGGCGAGCCGCAGTACGACCATCGACACGCGGTACAGGCGCATGGCACCATCGAATTGCCGTTCGGCCATGGCAAGATATTCGGACGTAATGGATCCGGCTGGACGGATCGGGTAATCGGCGGCTGGGAAGTCGCGCCCATCTTCACGTATTATTCGGGCCGTCCTTTCACGGTCTACTCCGGTTCCGACACGTTCGGCAGCGTGGTTCAGTCCACACTCAACTGCAATAATTGCTCACGTAACCTAGGGAGCGTTCAGGATTACAACGGCTACAAGTGGTTCTTTAATCCGGATACAGCGAAGCCTCTCTTCAGCGCGCCCGCTGCCGGGCAACTTGGGACGACAGGCAAGGGTTACTTCTTCGGCCCGCGATTTGTCGATATCGATATGGCGTTTATCAAGCGCGTAAAAATTCATGAGTCGATCAACCTGGAATTGCGCGCTGACGCCAGCAATCTGACAAACACGCCATCATTCGGATTACCAACCGCAACGTTTACATCCTCTACATTCGGACGGATTGGCGCGACGTTGGAAAGTGCCTCGCGGAAGATTCAAGTGGGAGCGAAGATCAACTTCTGAGCCAGATCAGCGCAGCGTTTCGAGGAATATCTTACGAAACGCAGCCGGGTCGGCGGACAGAGCAGCACGGATTGGACGGCCTGTGTTCACTTCCTGCGTCCTGCCTTCTTCCGGAGCCTTGTTCAGGACTACAACTTGCGCCACAAGAAATGACGAGCACGTCAGCGCGACGCCAGCGAGCGGATCCCACGCGTAGAACATTGCCTGGTCAATCAGCACCTTGTTCGTAGCCAGCAAAGCCGCGACCAGAACGCCTAGTTTCGACTTCGCTGCTTTTTGAAATTGCGCGAGGAACGCTGCATCGACCGGCACAAAATTACACGCATCAAGGGGGATGAGTCGCAGTTTCGTTACAGCGGCGAAGACCTTCTCCGCGGCAACCGGGTCGACATAGATATTCCATTCCGCCGTGCGGTTATCCGAGTAAAGCGACCCGCCTAATGGCAGATTGCCGGGGACCCGGATGGCGCCTCCCATCACGACCAAATCATCAATCGCAGAAACACTCCGCGGAGCTTTAGTTAACATTTCGGCGATATTGGTCAGCGGTCCAAGAGCGAGAATCGACACAGGGCGGCCGGCGTTCGCCAACCGTTCCCGAAGATAATCGAAAGCGCTTACGGCACCTACCGTTTTGCTCGTTTGCGGCAGATCCACGCCGGGGATCTCGTCGGCGGTGGTTCGCCAAGACTCCGGGAATTCATTCGCGCCCTTAAGTGGCGAGAGGCGGCCGGGGTAAACCGGGATGGATGTCCGTCCGGCGAGTTCCAGCAGCCGGAGGATATTCTTGGCCCCCGCGGGCACGTGGGCCAGACCGTTCACAATGGTAATCGCTTCGATATTGACGTCTTTACGCGCAAGCAGAAAAGCGATAGCCATCAAGTCGTCCGACCCCACATCGGTATCGATGATTATGTTGCGCATGGGAGCCGCCCCCGCGAGAGCCGACGCAAGCAGGAGCGCGGCGCATAGGACTTTCATAAGCGCTCCACGAAACGGAACCCTTCCTCGCCGTCGGGTGGCTGCATGCGCGCCGTCATGGCGAACATCGCGGATTCCGGCACTTGACGCGCCCGGTTTCGATTGCGGCTTAGCGCCAAGGCGAGAGGGCAATCGAAGTACACGGCGTCAATGGCCGCCCCGTACCATCGGGCTATAGCGAAGTAAGGCTTGCGGTCCATACGCGTCAAGTTGGTAGCGTCCACGCAGTTTAGTAGCCGTCCAATGGCGAGGCGTTGGCGAAGAAGATAGCGAACCGCCGCGAAAACACGCGCGTGAATGGTTTGGTTCGTTATGTCGTCAGAGAGCTGCAGGCGTAGCGCATCCGACGAGATCGGGTTCCACCCCTGCGCGGACGCCCAAGTCGATTTACCCGATCCCGGAAGACCGACCAGCAACACGATTCGTGGCGAATCCTCCGTCATAAAACCGCGGCTTCTATCTCGAAGGGACCGTGTGTCCACCCGTACCCGTGCTTCATGGCGAGATCGACATCGGAAGGAGAGTTT
Source organism: uncultured Bryobacteraceae bacterium (assembly GCA_964237255.1). Taxonomy (GTDB): domain Bacteria; phylum Acidobacteriota; class Terriglobia; order Bryobacterales; family Bryobacteraceae; genus JALYXI01. The sequence goes on along the minus strand of CAXSIG010000295.1, from coordinate 2,771 downwards.
GCGATTTCCGGCGCGACATCATGGCAGTAATGCACCAGTCGTTCGATCAGCGAACGAATAAAATCAGCGCGGCGTTTGGCGTCCGGCGTGGGATTGGTTACGGGGTGATATGTCAGGGTTTGCAGATTGAGCGCTTCCAGCGCGCCCTCGCGCTTTCGATAAAATCCGCTACCAGTCTTCGCTCCTAACCAACCGCGTTGGAGCATTTCATCGAAATACGCGGGAGCCTGAAAGCGCGACGTTGCAAGCACATTGCGCCAAATATCGAGGCCGATGACATCCATAAGCCGGTATGTGCCGCTCTTCGGCATCCCGAGTTCAGGGCCTGTCATCACGTCGACTTCTTCGACCGTCCAGCCGCCTTCCAACGCTAGCGATTGCGCGGCCACACTGAAGAACGCGCCAATACGGTTCGCAATGAAGTTGGGCGTGTCACGCGCTTCCACCACGACTTTCCCCAAATGGTCCATAACGAAGCGGATTGCCTCATCCGCGATGGCGGAATCTGTGCGTGACGTGCGGATTACTTCAACCAGCTTGAGCTTGGCGGGTGGGTTAAAAAAGTGAATGCCTAGGAACTGACGGGAGCTGTCGCCGGAAAGCGTAGACGCCAACTTCTCAATGGACAGTCCGCTCGTGTTCGTGGACAGGATAGTCCCCGGACGAACCATGGACGAGGCCTTCGCCCAGATTTCGGCTTTCAGCGGAAAATTCTCAGAAACCGCTTCGATCACCCAATCGGCAGAGTGGAGTGTCGGCAAACCCGCGTCGAAGGAAAGTGGTTCCGCAAGCGGCCCCGCTCCCGCTCGCGCCATCTCTTCCGTTTGGTCCATCACGACGACTGGGATACCTACCGATGTGAATAGCGCGGCGATGCCCGAACCCATGGTTCCGGCGCCTAAGACAGCGACCTTGCCAAGACTCACGCGACGTGAATCACGGGCCGGCGTTTCGGATCCCGCACGGCACGCCGCAAGACTTCATGCGCGAGAGGAGCCACATCGCCTTCGCCGAAGAACAGGAACCGGAACAGATTACCGACGGGATTGCCCTCCGTCCACTTGAAATATGCGTGCGGAACCTTGCCGGTGCTATTTTCCAAATGGATCAGCATAGCGGCGATCGAGTTTGCGATCACGGGACTCGACGATTTCAGGATGGTATGTCTGCCGATGCATTCCGACGTTACGCGCAACGTTTCTTCGAATTCCGACGCGTCGCTGCGATGCACTTCGAAAATGTAAAGGCGCTCCTCTTTCGGTAGACCGTGAAAATTTCGGACATCGTTGTCGATGCGGTCCAGCGCTTCCTCAGTCTGAATTCGGGGACGGTGGGCTACCAGGCGGATAACCTGATCTTCATCCATCGCAATTAGATCTTTAGCGGAATCGTCCAGTTCTACGGAGCAGATACGCAACTCGGTGGAGCGTAGCGCGCGGGATATCAAAGACACAGAGACAATCACGAAGATGAAGATCGATGAGATTTTCAAGCCCTCGGGACGTTCGAAGATGTTGAGAACCGTAGTGTAGACGAAGATGGCGGCGATTAGTACGAATAGCCAACGAAAATTAGAACGATTCCAAACAGAGATAGTGACGGCGACCGCCGCGGATGTAATAAGGACCAGCACGCCGGTTGCGTAAGCGCCGCCCTGTGCGTCGACATCCGCCTTGAAGATCACGGTGACGATTACCGCTAATCCCATAAAAACCAGAACCAGAGGTCGAATGCCGCGGGCCCACTCCGGCGCCATCCCGAAGCGCGGGAGGTAGCGGGGAATCAAGTTCAACAGACCAGCCATGGCGGAAGCGCCCGCGAAGGCAAGAATCAGGATGGTGCTGATGTCGTATACCGTGCCGAACGCGTTGCCGAAGTAGAGGTGCGCAAGATAAGCCAGAGCACGGCCGTTCGCCTCACCGCCCGCCTTGAACTTTTCCGGGGCAATTAGCAATGTGGTTGCAACGCTGGTGGCCAGGAGAAAAACGCTCATAATGACCGCAGCTGTGACCAGCAGTTTGCGTGTATTTCGGACTCGGTCACCCGTGCTCTGGCCTTCAATGAGCGGCATAACCGCCACTCCCGTTTCAAACCCCGACAGGCCGAGCGCGAGCTTAGGGAACAGCAGGAGCGACACGCCAAACATCCCTATGACGCTTCCGTGTTGGGCGAATATGGCATTCTTCCAGCGAGGCACCGCTTCAGGGTGCTGCAGCACCTGATAAATCGCTTCCGCAGTGACTACTGCGTTGAGAAAGAGATAAACGCCCACCAGGACCACAGCGATCCCGATCGCTTCCTTAAAACCTTTCAGGAAGATGGCTCCCAAGATGGCAAGCAGAACCAAAGTCACAACCATGTTGCTCTTGGCCCACACCGGTACGAAAGGATTTTGCGTGAAGTGAGCGGCGGCGTCGGCCGCGGAGAGCGTAATGGTGATGATGAAATCCGTGGTAGCGAAGCCCAGCAAACAGAGTACGAATGCTTTTCCGTACCACTTGGGAAACAGCTTCTCCAACATTGCGATGCTGCCCTGCCCTTTCGGGCTTGCTTCGGCGACGCGGCTATAAACCGGGAGCGCTGCGAAAAGCGTGACTAAGACCAGGATCAGCGTCGCGATCGGCGATAGAATACCGGCTGCGAGAAATGCGATACCCGGCTGATAGCCCAGTGTTGAAAAATAGTCGACTCCGGTGAGGCATAACGCGCCACCACGGATGAACGGACTCGGCTTTCGAATGGATGCCCTTCGGAAGTCTGAGGTCGGACAG
>CAXSIG010000294.1:0-6902 GCA_964237255.1 uncultured Bryobacteraceae bacterium | reverse complement strand
CCGGTGCTGCCGATAGAAGGCGTGTCGCTATCCAGATCAAGCTGACAACGCGGAGACGAACAGATAAGCTGAGCATGACTGAATTCCTCGCGAATTCGTTTTCACTACATAACGCGGGAACGGGAGGAAAAGCGGATCACGATTGCCTACTCCGAATGAGGTAAATTGCGCTCGATCTGTCCAACCAGAGCTGTCGCAGCCGCGCGGTTGGCTCCACGCCAGGAAATCACCACAAAGTAGCTGTCGTTAAACACCGTAACGGTTTGCGCCGACGCTCTCCATCGTTGCGTCAGGTCTAATCCCGCGGCGCGCGATTTGGTTCGATACACGTCCACGCTCGCCGTTCCATCGCCGCGATATTCCGCGCGCCAACTTTTCTGAAAACCTACTGCCCGTATCAACTCCGGCGCGTTCTCCGGCTTCGTTTCGACAATCCCGGCTAACTTCCAGCCGAAACTTGCCGAATCCGGAAGTTTCGGCTGCTGGATCGATGTGTCGCGACAACCGATTGGTAGCAGGAAAAGGATCGCCACCGCGAACCATCTGGAATTTCTCACCAGGTCTGTTGCTGTTCGCGCGTTGAATACACTGCGGCCCGTAAGATGCACAGAAGAAAGCATGGCTGACGCGAAACTCAAAGTCTACGGCGCCGATTGGTGCAGCTTGACAACCAGAACCTTGGAACACTTGAAGAAGATTGGGGTGGCGTTCGACTACATTGACGTCGAGGCCGATGAGAAAGCCAGCCAGTGGGTAAAGGATCAGAACGGCGGCAAAGAGAAGAAACCAACTGTCGACCTGGGCGGAAAAGTAATGACGAATCCAAGCAACGCCCAACTCGATACGGCGCTGCGTGAAGCGGGCTTGTTGCAGTAGCGATCCTCTACAATGCTGGAATGCGATCGGCATCTACCGGCACAGCCATCCTCCTCGCCGCGCTTTTATCGGCTTCATTACTGTCAGCGGCATCTCCCAGGAAGGGAACGGAAATTCTTTGGGACAGATTCGGTGTCGCTCACGTATACGCCCGCAACACCGAAGATCTTTTCTACTGTTACGGGTGGGCCCAGGCTCAAAGCCATGCCAATCTGTTGTTGAAGCTGTACGGCGAATCGCGCGGACGGGCGGCGGAGTATCGGGGTGTGTCGGGCGTGGCGAACGACCGCTGGGTTCGGACGAATAGCGTACCGCAACGGTCGGCCGAATGGCTTGGGCAGCAAACTCCTCAGTTTCGCGGTTACCTGGATGCTTTCGCCAAGGGCATCAATGATTACGCCACGCAGAATCCTTCCGCATTGTCCGAAGAGGCGAAGCGCGTTCTGCCCGTTACCGCCGTCGACCCGCTCCAACACGTGCATCGGATCGTGCATTTTACCTACATGGGCTCCCAGCGGCTAGCGGGGCGAGGATCCGGACCCGTTACAGAGGCGGCGTTGAATTTGGCCGATGCCGCAGAGGGAGTCGGATCAAATGGGTGGGCTATCGCGCCGTCTCATACTGCATCCGGACACGCCATGCTTCTGGGCAATCCGCACCTGCCCTGGGGAGATTGGTCCACTTACTACGAGATTCAGTTAACCGCCCCGGGGATAAATCTATACGGTGCCAGCCAGATTGGATTTCCGGTGCTTCGCTTCATGTTCAGCGAATATCTGGGGTTCAACCAAACTGTAAATTCCGCCGATACAACCGATCTCTATCGAATCTCCAAGAAAGATGACGGTTATTTGTTCGACGGCAAAACGCTGCCGTTCGAACGCGACCGGCACCAGATCAAGGTGCGGCAGCCTGACGGAACGTTCACCACGGAAACGCTGAACATCATGCGCACCGTGCATGGACCGGTCATCCGCGAAGATGAAGGATCGCCGATCGCGATGCGCGTCGCCGGGCTTGACCGGCCTTTTCTGTTGGAGCAGTACTGGCAGATGGCGACGGCGCACAACTTCGATCAATATCAGGCAGCGCTGCGCCGCTTGCAGGTACCGACGTTCAACATCTTGTATGCCGACCGTGACGGACACATTGAATACCTTTGGAATGCCACCCTCCCGAAGCGCTCGAAAGGCGACTTAGCGTATTGGGCGGGCGTCGTTCCGGGCGATACTTCGGAAACTCTGTGGAAGACGTATCACGCCTACGAAGAGCTGCCCAAAGTCATCGACCCGCCAAGCGGTTATGTGGCCAACACGAACGATCCACCGTGGAACGCGGCTTGGCCGAATACATTGGACGTTACGAAATACCCGCCTTACATCGCCGGCAAAACAGCTAGCTTCCGCGCCGAACGATCCCTGCAGATGCTTTCGGAAGACGGCAAACTGACATACGAAAAGTTTATCCGGAACAAGCATTCCACTCGTGCTTTGCTCGCCGACCGCATTCTTCCGGATTTGTTGAATGCCACGGAACTCTATGGGACGGACCTCGCAAAGCAGGCAGCGGCCGTACTGACAAAATGGGATCGCCAAGCCGAGGCGACAAGCCAAGGGGCCGTTCTCTTCTACGCTTGGGCAACGCGGTTTATGGGACCAAATCTGGGTTCTCAGGCTGCGTTTGCGATTCCTTTCGATCTTCAAAAGCCGTTAACGACTCCCGCCGGTCTTAAGAATCCGCAGCTTGCCGCCAGGCAACTCGACGAAGCCGCCGCCGATACTCTCAAGAATTTCAAGGCACTCGACGTCCCGTGGGGAGATGTTATGCGTTTTCAATGGGCAGGCGCGGACCTCCCGGCCAACGGCGGCTTCGGAAATCTGGGCATTTTCCGCGTCATCACCTTTGGCCCGCTGCATAACGGGACGCGGTCCCAAACGCATGGCGAGACATACGTCGCCGCGGTAGAGTTCAGCAAGCCGATGAAGGCAAGCGTCCTGATGTCATATGGAAATTCATCGCAGCCCGGCTCTCCTCATCAAACCGATCAACTGCCGTACTTGACTCGCAAAGAACTGAGGACCGCTTGGCAAACTCGCAAAGACGTCGAAGCGAATCTGGAGTCCAAGGTACGCTTTTAGAAAAACCGCCCGTCGTGGGTTGCTGCGGGTGGTCGGGCGCACAAAGCTCGTACTTCGCGCGCTTTCCCGCTATCGAGATTCAGTCGACATTCTACAATCCCGAATCCGTCAAAACCGTCGCGCGATGGCGATCCACGGCGCCGGAGGGATTTGAATTTTGCATGAAGGCTTGGCAGCTTATTACGCACTTGCCGACAAGTCCCACGTACCGGCGGCTGCGAGTTCCGGTGAGGGAAGAAGAGCGCGATGAATTGGGTTCGTTTCGCGATACCGAATCGGTTTGGCGCGCCTGGGAAAAGACTCGCGAACTGGCCGATGTGCTGGGCGCGAAGGTGGTGGTTTTTCAGTGCCCTGCTTCGTTCCTGCCTTCCGAAGAAAACGTGAAGAACATTTCCACGTTCTTCAGACGCCTTGGGCCGCAGCCATTTCATCTGGCGTGGGAGCCGCGTGGTCCCGCATGGCCCGATGAGTTGATCTACGAGATCTGCCTGGATTATCAATTGATCCACTGTGTCGATCCCTTCGTCAACAAATCGGTCCACGGCGAAGTCATCTATTGGAGGCTGCACGGCAGAGGGTCATACTTTTACCGTTACAGTGACGGGGAACTGGAAGATCTCGATCGCATGTTACGCCACCAGCGAAACGGACGTGAGGCGTATGTCCTGTTCAACAACGTGCCGATGAAAGAAGACGCGGACCGTTTCCGTGGCATTGTGAACGCCGCAGGCTAAATTGAACAGGTGCGGCCCTTCGTTCCCATACTTTCCAACCCGCACCTGTTGACCATTCTCGGTAACTTTTGGCCCAGGAACTTGGATTTTAGCCGCTATCCATCCCAAACACATTTGTACCGAACGGAGCCCGACGTTCAGGTCCTGGTGGAAACGCAGCGGCCGGCTCATCCGCGTGCCGAGGTAGTCCTGGTCCACGGTTTGGAAGGGGCTGCCGATGCCGGCTACATGCGAACGCTCGCGCACGGGTGCTTGGAGGCTGGATTTACCGCGCACCGGTTCCATATGCGGACATGCGGAGGAACCGAACACCTGTGCAACACGCTCTATCACGGTGGACTCACCAGCGACCTTCGCGCCTTTCTCCAACAGCTCCGGTCCTCGCTGCCGGTCTTCCTGGTCTGTTTCTCCTTGGGAGGCAACGTGGTGCTCAAGCTGGCGGGCGAATTAGGCGAAAACGGCCCTGAACTGTTAGCGGGTGTTTGCGGAGTCTCCGCGCCCATCGATTTGGGAATGGCTGCACGCCGGATTAGCGATCCCGTCAACTTCTTGTACCAGCGACGGTTCGTGACCCGGATGCACGACCGCCTGCTTGCGACAGGCCGCTACACACAGGAACAGCTTGCGCCGCTTCGAACACTCGATGAAATCGACGACAAAATCACCGCTCCCTCGTTCGGCCTCACGAACGCGGAAAACTATTACGGAACGCAGTCGTCCAACCGGTTTCTCGCTTCCGTTCGTATTCCCGCTTTGGTGATTGCGGCCCAGGACGACCCGCTGATTCCGTTTCGCATGTACCGTGAATCGCCCCCGGATGAGAACGCCAACATTCGCACCCTTTATCCCGAACACGGGGGTCACCTAGGCTTCATCGCACGCCGAAAACCACGTTTCTGGGCGGACCAAACCATCCTTGAGTGGCTCGAAACCTGCGCCAAAACAGGTTTTACAGGCATTTAACACCGTAATAGCAACCGAGCGCCCTGCGCCACGTTATCTTCAGTATTCACCATGGCCACTTTAGCCGCAGCATTCGACTTCGATACGCAGCTGATGTGCGCCGCGCAACGGGGTGACGATGCATGTTTTAGCCAATTGGTCGACCGTCACCGTACCCAACTGGTCCATCATCTGAGCCGTTTGGTGCAAAACCCGGCCGTTGCCGAAGAACTTGCGCAAGATGTGTTCCTGCGCGTCCACCGGTCCCGCAGCGCCTGGACGCCCACCGCCAAATTTTCCACTTGGTTATTTCGCGTTTCTACGAATGTCGCTTACAACCATTTTCGCGATCAGAAGCACCACAACCGAAATGTGAGCCTGGATCGCGAAACGGTTCAAGGAGGACGAAAGCGAGATTTCTCGGATCCGAACCGGTCCATGGAACAGCATCTCGTAGAGGATGTCCAGGTGCGGCAGATTCGCGATGCCATCCAATCGCTGCCTTGGAAACAGCGAAATGCCGTCTTAATGCATAAGTATGAGGAGATGGATTACGCCCAGATTGCTCATGTTCTGGGCTGCACACCCTCCGCGGTGAAGGCTCTTATGTTCCGCGCCTATGAAAGCTTGCGGGCGCAGCTTTCTCACCTTGATCGGTAAACAGGCAGTTAGTCCCACCTACACTGGAGGTAGGACTATGGCTTCTCGTTTTTCATTCCGTCCTATTTTCCTAACTGGGTTCTTACTGTTTGCCTTGGTGCTGCTGGCGGTGCTGCAGTACCGCTGGAGCGGCCAGATCAGCGAAGCCGAACGGCTCCGGATGAACAGCAGCCTCCAAAATGCGGTGGAACAGTTCCGGCTGGATTTTGCGAGAGAGATCCTCACGGCAGGAACGGGTTTGCAGGCGGATGGCGATCTAGCAGACGCTGAGGACTGGACCACGCTGGCGCAGGGTCAAGCCGAGTGGCTCGCAAATTCGCCAAACACGCGAATGGTGAAGGATGTATACCTTCTGGTTCCATCCTATGGCGCTGCTTCCGTTTTACACCTCAATGCCGGCAAAGCGGCCTACGAACCTGCGGCGCTGCCCTCATTCCTAAAGGAATTAGCAGCCCGCGTGAGCGATTCGTCTGAGGAACATAGGCCCGGGCCGCCCCGCAATTCCGCATGGGCTATGGATGGCGATGGCCCTTTTCTGCTTCATGCGCTCACACGCCGGCAACACCGGCAACATGGGCCGCCCGCTGAGAGGCGTGCCGGTTTCCAGGTCATCGCGCTCGACCGCGAGTACATTGTGGGAAAGCTCTTACCGGAGCTTGCGGCTCATCACTTTGGCGGCGCGGATGGATTCGTTTACCAGGCGGAAGTTTATAGGGGCGAAACTTCCCAACGCGTGATTTATAGCTCGTCGAATTCTGCACAGCCGAAACCTGCTAAAGCCGATGTGGAGACGTTATTAGTAGAACGGCGCCCCCGCGGACCGGGCGGGCCGGACCGTGGCGGGCGCGACCGGCAATTCGGCTTTCGCGATTGGCAGCGTCGCGAAGGTGGAGGAAGAAACATGCCCTTCAATTTTCAGCGCGCGTTGAATATCCCGCTTCTGGTAAGCGACGGTGTGGACCCCTGGCGATTGGCCGTCCGGCATCGATCGGGATCGGTCGATACCGCGGTACAAACATTGCGCTGGCGCAACTTGTCGGTCAGCTTCGCCATCCTGCTGGTACTGGGCGCGAGCATTGTGATCATCGTTCGGAACACGCGGCGCTCCCAGCGGCTGGCGGAACTGCAAATGGAGTTTGTGGCGGGTGTATCGCATGAACTGCGTACGCCGCTTTCCGTGATTTCCGCGGCAGCGGAAAACCTCACGGATGGCGTGGTGGAAGAGCAGGGCCAGGTCAAACAGTACGGGTCCTTGATCCGGAACGAATCGCGGCGCCTAAGCGGCATGATGGAGCAAATCTTGCAAGCCGGTGACGCTCGATATCGAGGAGTTGGTAGACGGCGCGCTGGGCCTTTCGCAAACTATTTTGGCTGAACGGGGCGTGACCGTGGATCGGAATGTTGCTCCAGGGTTGCCGCCGGTGCGGGGGGAGAGCGGAGCGCTCACACAGTGTTTACAAAACCTGATTTCGAATGCCGCGAAGTATTCAGGTGAGTCGCGATGGGTGGGCATCGATGCGTCGTCCGACGGTAATTGGGTTTCGGTGACCGT
>CAXSIG010000293.1:5031-6947 GCA_964237255.1 uncultured Bryobacteraceae bacterium | reverse complement strand
ATTTTTGGAGATCGCCACCTTTGCGCGCGGTCCTGCAGCGGCGATTCTTCCGTTCTTCACCAGTACGGCCGAGTCTTCTATCGGAGCCGCTCCTGTTGCATCCACCAATCGCGCGCCAACGATGGCGAAGACCCCTGTGCGTTCCGGGCGAACCGTACGACCGATCTCAGCAAGATTGGCCATCTCTTGCGAGACACCACTGAAATAAAGCTGTTGGAACGCAGGCTCGTATTCGGTTCGAACCGCTTCCATTGGCAAACCACCTGCGAACGTCATGGCGGCGGCAAGATTGCCGGACGAATCCGTCCATAGAATTTCTTTCCCGAACATTAGATTGGCGACTGTGTAGCGCGTGAGTGGAATGGATCGCCCGGCAATCGTGATCGATTCATGACCCGCCATCTCGATCCGGATCGGATCGGCTCCGGGAAGGTCACGCACTACCGGCAGAGTCTTCGGCCTGCCGTGCGCGGTCCAGTAGCGCATCATGACGGCTTGGATGGCAAAGGGCGACGATCCCAGTATGGTGAAGTACCGAGGCGGCAAATCGGAGTTGCCCGCAATATCGATCGCCTTGGCGCGGCCGCTGATTTCCAGCCGAAGCGGAGTGTAGTCACTTTTCATTGTCAGGTCAGCGACTGTCGTGCGTTTGTTACCCCGGTCCGAATATTCGAATGTCGTGTGAAGCTTCATGCCGTCGTCGGCGGGAGCGTTCTCGTAGCGTTCTTCTCCAATCGCGTGCAAGATCATATGGATGGTCAAGCTGCCGGTTTCCGCACAAAGCGAAGACGAAAATGCAAGAAGCACTAGTAAGATTCGCGTCATTGAGCTATTGTCCTTTGCCGCTCCGTGGACCTAACTCGATTGCTTCCACATCAGAGATCTTGCCGTTCAGAATAGTGAAGCGGAGTAGTGTTCGGACCAGATGCCATCCATGTCGGCCGCAAGCACCAGGATTCATATGAATCAATTCCCGTTCACGGTCGCGCATTATCTTGAGGATGTGCGAGTGACCGCATAAGAACAAACCGGGCCGGAGTCGTTCAAGCTCTTTCTTGACTCGTCGATCGTAGCTGCCCGGATAGCCTCCTATGTGGGTCATATAAACTTTCACGCCCTCGCATTCCCAGGAAAGATCTTGATAAAGCTGCTCGCGCAAAGTTTGGCCATCTACGTTTCCATAAACGCCCCGCGTTGTTTTGAAGTTCTGTAGTCGCTCCAGAACCTCTTCAGTACCGAAGTCTCCCGCATGCCAAATTTCATCGCATAGACGGAAGTACTCGAATACGGCCTCATCCAGAAAGCCGTGTGTGTCCGAAAGCAGACCGATTCTCAAACGCCGCTCCGCAGATTCTCAGCCTAGCAGCTACGAATATTCGGCATGTGGCTTAAAGGCGCAGTGATAAGATCGTCGCGATGAGAATCCTGACTAGTCTTACTCTTTTTTTGGCCGTTGCCGCCGCGCCCGTTGCACTCGCGCAGGGTGACTGGATCCCGCTTTTTAACGGGAAGGATTTCACCGGCTGGAAAGTCGGCGGAAACCAGGCGTCTTTCCAGCTTAAGGATGGCGCGTTGGTGGCCAACGGTCCTGTGGCGCATGCTTTCTACGATGGGCCGGTTAACAATCACGACTTCAAGAACTTCGAGCTGATGGTGGACGTCAAGAGCTCACCAAATTCCAATGGCGGTATCTATTTCCATACCGAATTTCAGGACAGCGGATTCCCCAAGAAGGGCTTTGAGGTACAGGTGAACAACACACACGGCGATCCCATTAAGAGTGGCAGCCTGTATCACGTGAAGGATATCGGGACCGACGACATCAAAGGCATCGTGAAAGACGATGAGTGGTTTACGGAGCACATCACAGTGCAAGGCGATACCGTCACCATTCAACTGAACGGCAAAGAAGTGGT
>CAXSIG010000293.1:0-5021 GCA_964237255.1 uncultured Bryobacteraceae bacterium | reverse complement strand
GGCACCATCGCGTTTCAGGGCCACGATCCAAAAAGCACAGTGCAATACAAGAACGTTCGTATCAAGCCGCTTCCCTAGGCTTGCGGCGCGGCAACTATTTCTCCGTTTCCGGCTTTTCCTGCTTCAGCGGCTGTAAGCGCATTTCCTGATAGACCTGTTTCAGGCGCTCCTTCATATCCTTCAGCCGCTGAAATTCCGCAAGCTCTTTCTGCGCTTCGGCGGTGCGATCCAAAGCGCGGTACACAAGCGACAGACGATAGTGCGCCGCCGCAGTGAATGGCTCGATCTCGACGGAACGCTTGAGGTAAGACTCCGCTTCCGCTGTCCGGTGCATTTGCATCAGCGTCTTGCCAATCCCAAGACATGCTTCCGAATCGTTCGGCTGCAATTCAAGCGCACGCTTATAGTGTTTCAACGCGGACTCCAGATCGGAGCCGCGCAGCGAAATATCTCCTAAGCGGGTCTCGGCCTTCTCGTCGAAATGGTTCTCCGCCAAGGCCGCCTTATATTCCTCCTCCACCTGCTCCTGGTCTGCGGTGTTTGGCGACAGATTGAGCGCCTCGGCAAGTTCAAACCGCAGCCCTGGAACGTGCGGATCCAGCTTCACGGCTTCCCGGTAGTGTGCGAGTGCGCCCTCCGTATTACCTTCGCGTGACAACTCCTGTGCCATCATCTGGTGCATCCGAGCGGATTTCGGCGCTACCATCGCCATGGTCAGCATGCTCTCTCCCGCCAGGTTTGAATAGATTCGGAATGCTGTGTAAAGAATGTCGGTGTTTTCGGGAGCGATTTGTCGAAGGGTCCCCACCACTGCTGCGGCTTTCTCTAACTGGCTTGTCGAGTAGTAGATCTCGATCAGGTCCATACCCACTTGGACACGCAGCTTGTCTTCCTGCAAGTGAGAGAACGATTCTTCAAAGTCGGTCAACGCCAGGGTGATCTGTCCGGCACGCTTCTCCGACATGCCGAGAAGCGCACGAAGTTTCCAAATTTCCGGCCGCAATTTCACCGCGGTGCGCAGCGGCGCAACTGCTTTTACGTAATCGCCTTTGAAGTAGTAAGTGACGCCCAGGTTGGCATGGGCATCCAGGTTATTCGGGTCCAACGCCAGGATGGCGTTAAATTCACGCACTGCATCGTCCGGCCGGTTGGTCCGAAGAAACTCCTGGGCCTGGCGAGCGTGCGCTTCAATCTCGCCTTGTTTGCTCGGTTGTGCAACTCCAGGGGAAACGGCCAGCAGTAACAAACTGGCCGAAATCAATACCTGAACACGGCTCATGCCGTTAGAGTACAGGAAACGTCAGAATGAAAGCCGCGCGCCAAGTTGCAGCGTACGGCCCGAAAGCGCGGCGCCAGTGATTTGGCCAACGGCGGAACTGCCGATGTTGGCGTTTGGAATCCCAAGGCTTGTATGGTTGAGAGCATTCGTTGCATCGAACCGCAACTGAAGCTGGTAGCGCTCAAAAGCTTTTACCGTCTTGGCCGCCGAAAAATCGACGTCGGAGAAACCCGGTCCGCGCAGGATGTTTCGACCTGTGTTGCCAAATTTATACTGGCCCGGCGAAACGAAAGCATCCGGGTTGAACCAGAGCGCAGCCGATTGGTGAGCCGGATACAAAGGAACACCCGGGACAAGATTTGGGTATTGCGAGTTGGCCTGGGAATTTGTGCTGTTCGTGTTCATCAAGACCGTAAAGGTGTTTCCTGACTGAACCTGGAACAGCGAAGAAACCTGCCATCCGCCCGCCAGTTTATCGAGAACGCCGTGGCTCAAGAGATTGTGACCTTTGCCGAACGGCAGCGCGTAAATGAGAGAGCCCTTCCAGGCCTGCGGGATGTCGAAGTTGGAAAGCGAGTAAGTCGATTTGCGGTCGTACGAATTCTGAATTGTGTTGGTGCCATTTCGGCTGCCCCAACCGGACGAGTCGTAGTTGGACAGCATCTTGGACCACACGTAGTTCGTATCGAAACTTAACCCGCGCGCAAATCTCTTTTTGTAGGAAAGCTGGAGCGCGTTGTAGTTCGAAAATGCGTCGAAGTAGTTGCCGTTAATGGCGCTGTATTGCGGATAAGGCCGATAGTTCTGGACCGGGGTCAGACCTAAACTTGCCTGCGGAACCTGATTGATGTTTACCGGATAAGGCAGGTTAGAGCCGTGGTTGTAAACATAAGCCGCTTCCACTACCGAGCCGTGAAATTCGCGTTGAATGCTGAACGTCCCCTCGTAATTTTTGCCGACGGGAACGTGCCGGGGGATAAAGTTTATGCTCTGTCCGTTGTATCCGGCCGGATCGCGCGATGCCTGTACAAAACAGCCTGTCCCTGGCGCGCAACCGTTCTGGGTAAAAATTGGGGGATTCAGGTCGTGGGCGTAGAACAGCGGTTGGATCTGATCCGTGTTCGTGATTGATCCGGTACTCGCGGTGCCAAAACCAAGCGATCCGCCGGAATACGTATCGATACTCCAAGGCAAGCTATAGATACCGAAGCCGCCGCGAACCACCCACTTCTGCCGGGGAGTCCATGCGAAACCGACGCGGGGCAACCAAACGTTAACGCCTTCCATCAGGTTGGAACGACCGTTGGACGGAGCAATAAAAATTGCCCCCAAGGTTCCGGTTGCAGGATTTTTGAGAGTAGGATCGAAAGTTCCCAGGCGGTCGGCCACTTCATGCCATCCGGCCTGGCGTTCGTAACGGAGGCCCAGGTTGACCGTCAAGCCGGGCCGCACCTTAAAGTCGTCCTGAACGAAAACCTGTGGGTCTTTTTGGCGGGCGCCCGTGAGCGGGGTAACGCCGGCGCTCCAGCTTGCGACCGCGCCCAACAGGAAATCGGCGTATCCAAGACCGGTGCTTGTTACGTTGTACCCGGAACGCGTGAAGGCGCCGGAAAAGGTCAAGGACGCGGCATTAATGTTGCCCCAGGGAGTGGAGTTATCGCGGAAATCCAGCAGTTCGCCGCCGAAGTGCAAGATGTGCTTGCCCCGGACCAGCGTCACCACATCGGAAGGCTGCACGGAATCTTCGGCATAAATTGCATTGACTCCGGGTCCGAAGCTTGTGCCGCCGACAGGGCCACTGATGCTGAAGGTCGGGAGTACATCCGCTACCGCGTAATTGATCCCGAGTTTCTTCGGATAACCCTGTCCCAAAGACTGCGGAACATAATAGTTTCCCTGGCGGGTGTAAGCCATTCGGAACTCGTTCACGGTGCTTGAGTTGACAGTCCACACGTCGGAAACCTGAACGTTCCAGCTGTCGATATCGAAGGGGTTGCAGTTGGAGGGGCAATTGGACGAATAGCCTACGCCTTTGTTGTCGCGCTGGGTAATGGAGAACGTGATGCGGTTCGAATCCCGAACGTTGTAATCCATCCGTCCGAAATACTTAATGAATGGGCTGACGCTCGGTACAAACATTTGAAAATTGTTGGCCACCTGATTCGGCGCGCCATAGTTGGGCAACGGAAATAGGGCCTGGGCAGCTACTGCTACGGGAGAAAACCGGCTGGGAGGAATAATATTTCCCGGAAAGGGAGACCGCGTAAATTGACCGCCACCGGTTTGGACGGTGGTCATGGGATCGAAGATCAGATTTTGGTAGGTAGTCGTTTTATTGCTGCTGGTATCGGAAAAATTACCGGAGCGCGCCTGAAGTGTCGGGAAACTGGAGATCGGGTACGATCCGCCGTTGTTGATAATTTTATCCGCGTTGAAGTAAAAGAACATCTTGTTCTTAATCACCGGTCCGCCGACCGACCCACCGAAGTTATTCCATCGGCTTAGGGCAACCGCCGGGTTAAACGTGTTGCGCGAGTTGAAAAAGTTGTTCCGCAGATATTCGTAAGCTGCGCCATGCCATTGGTTGGTGCCACCCTTGCTGACTTGGTTGAGAACCGCGCCCCCGATGCCGTACTGGGCCGAAAATGAAGAGGTTTGAATCTGGACTTCTTGGATGGTCTCGAAGATGGAGAAGTCGAAATTGTCGCTATGCGGCAGGATCACGGATCCGCCGTCCGCCATAATGTTGAAGTAGTTCGGCATCGTGCCGTTAATGGAAAGCGCGCCGTTGGCATTGTTCGCGCTCTGGAAGCCGGGCAGGAATTTCTCAAACGTCTGCCAGTCCTGTCCCACGTGAGGGAGTTCGTTAATGACCTCCGATCGCAGAGTGGTTGACTGCTCTCCCGTTTCCGTTTTTAGCAATTCCACCGCTGCCTCAACAGCGACTACTTGCTGCGCCGAACCGACAGCCATTTGAGCGTTAACACTGATAACGCCAACATCCGCCGTGATCCCGTCGCGAATTACGTTGCCGAATCCTTGCTTGGTAAACGTAACTTGGTACTTCCCTGGGCGAATCGAAACGGAGTCATATACCCCTGCTTCGTTTGTTGTCAGATCCGTGACGACGCCGGTGTCGATGTTCCGGATCTTGACCTCCACCCCGGGAATGACTGCGCCGCTGGCGTCCGTCACCGTTCCACGCAGATCGGCTGAATTTGTGCTTTGCCCAAGCGCGAAGGTAGCGAGGGATAGAAAAAGTGCGAAGGAAGAAAATGCGACGCGGAGAACGCGGGGCCAATTGTGAGCTGTCATTGTGTCTCCTCTTGGAGTAATTTCCATGCGCGCGCGACGATTTCTGTCACGCAAAACACGGCAGGAACAAGGATTATACTGTGACATTCAAATGAATAGCAATAGGCGGGGCACTGGGACGCTCTCTCGCCGCGCTCTGCTACAACTGGCCGCCGCCCCTCTTTTCGCCCAAGGTGTGGCTTCCCGCAATGTGAAACCGTCGCCACGCGGCAAACCTTCGGGTTTGCCATTTCATGCTCACTTTACCGATGTCGCCCGTGCTGCCGGATTGGCGCTGCCAACCATCTATGGGGGAGTAGCCAATAAGAATTACATCGTCGAAACCATGGGATGCGGTTGCGCTTTCCTGGATTACGACAACGACGGATGGCTCGATGTTTTTCTACTTTGCGGCACGCGTTTCCAGGACGCTCCCGAAGGAGCGACC
>CAXSIG010000292.1:3401-7039 GCA_964237255.1 uncultured Bryobacteraceae bacterium | reverse complement strand
AGCCCGCGACGTAAACACTTACTTCCCCGCGCTTCGTCAGTGGCAGGTCTTTTCGTATATTGCAGATAATTGGCAGATCTCGCCGAAGCTTACGGTGAATCTTGGGGTTCGGTGGGAGATCTACGCGCCTCCAACGCCGCCGTTCAAAGGCGGTTTCTCGAATTACAATCCTTCCAACAACACCAACGTGATCGCTGGTATTGGTAATAATCCTCTGAACGCCGGTTTGGAGAACCACTACAAATACTTCGCTCCGCGTTTAGGCATTGCGTATCGGCTAGGTGAGAAAACGGTTATCAGAAGCGGGTTTGGAGTTAGTTACACACCGTTCCCCGATAATACGTGGCTCTATAACTTCCCGGTCCGATCCAACAACTCTTATGTTTCGCAATCCGGAACCGATAACTTTGGAACGGCGCAATTGCCCGGCGGATTGGCGCCGACTTTCCAGAATGGATTCCCTGCGCCTGATCCGGTAATCGTGCCTGCAGACGGGATCATCAAGACTCCTAATCCGACCACAGCTCAGGTTTATATTCCGTTGAATTACAAGAATGGATATATCGAAGCCTGGAACTTCGCGGTGCAGCGGCAGTTGCCTTTCAATCTAGTAATCGACGTTGCCTACGTGGGCAGCCATGCGGTAAACACCCCCGCGGCCGTCAACTTGAATGCGGGCCAGGTAATCGGAGCCGGCAGCGGAGGCCAGCCATTCTTCGCGAAATATGGGACTACAGCTTCGGTCACGCAATACTTTCAGGGTTTCTCTTCCACCTACAACTCCTTGCAGGTCAAGTTCGACCGGCGCTTTAGCAGCGGCTTGACGATGACCACCGCCTTTACATGGCAGAAGGCAATGGACTTCCAGGCCGGCGATGACGGTGGCTTGGCATTTAACGCCGGTCAAGGTTTGCAACGGAATTACGCGCGCGCTGATTTCGACCGAACCTTGAATTTCGTTCAGAGCTACATTTATCAGCTTCCCTTCGGCAAAGGGAAGCGTTACCTGTCCGACACTTTCGCCGGTAAAGTAGTTGGCGGTTGGCAGGTTTCCGGCATCCTAACGGCAAGAACGGGGTCGCCCCTGACTTTCACCGGAAACAATACTCTGAATCTAGGTTCGGGCGGAACGGCGACACTGCAACAGGTCGCTCCTATCGAAGTAACTGGCCAGATCGGAAACGGTAACCCGTGGTTCTCTACTTCCAGCTTCGTCAAAACGCCGAACAACGTTCAAGGCAACACCGGGCGAAATATTTGGAGTGGCCCGAATTTGTGGGGTTTGAACGCCTCCGTTTCCCGTTGGATCACCCTTCGCGAAGGCATTCGATTGCAACTGCGTATGGAAGGTTTGAACGCCTGGAACAAGGCCCAATTCTCAAATCCGAACGTTAGCGCCGGTCCGGGCAATTCCTCGTTTGGAGTGATCACAGGAACCATCAGTTCCGGAAGCGGCGTGAACAGCACGGGCGGTGGACGCGTGGTCCAGTTCGGCGCCAAACTGCAATTCTAATTCGTCTTCCCGAACCGCGAAGTGACGGAAAGTTTTTTCTTATGTCGAGTCAGTCCGGTAAACAGATTACGACCCAGGCTGCGCGATCGCCCATATCACCACTTTCGACCCGCACTGAACAAGCAGTGTTCTACGGATCCAATGAGAATCCGGACGGCAAAGCTGCCTCAAGATTGATCTGTGCTCCGGTTATTGGGTGCTGAAATTTCAGATAGTGGGCGTGCAGTAAATATCCACCATCGCCGGGAAGGCCGGGGAGATTTTCAAGAGGCTGGCCGGTTGAGCCGTACAGAGGATCGCCTACCAAGGGATGACTGATAGACGCAAGATGAATTCTGATTTGATGAGGGCGGCCCGAATAGAGGCTTACCTCAAATGTTGTGGTGCTGATAGAGCGTGAGACCACCTTGGCCGAAGACTTTGACGGTTTGCCATTTGGGTTGGCGGCCCACACGGAACCGATGAGCGGGTGCGGTACCAGGCCGATGGGTGTAAGGATCTCGTAGACGTTTTGCTCCGCGATGTTTTGAGCTAACGCCCGGTAAATCTTGTGGATTTTCGGCGTGTTCCAATTTGCGAATAAAGTAGACGCAGCCTGTGGTGTTTTAGCGAAAAGGACGATGCCGGTGGTGGCTCGGCCTAATCTGTGGACGGGGTTTGCGTTGGGGGTTTGCTTTTGCACCAGGCGCAGGAGGGTGTTCTCCATAAAGCCACCGCCGGGCAGCGTGGGCAGCCCGCTGGGTTTATCAACGGCTAACACATGAGGGTCTTCGAACAACACTTCGAAGTGCTGAGGAGACTTTGGTTCAGTCCAGGGTGGACGGTTCCAGATAAGAATTTGGCCTAACGTAACCGGTTCGTTTCCGGTGGCGGTGATGCCGTTTAGGATGACTTCGCCGTAGTCGAGTTTTTCTTGCCAGGCTTGTGGGGTTGAGTGGGGGTAAAGATTTGCCAAGTGGGAGCGCAGGGTTTGTCCATGGTATTTGCTGCTGATGATTGTGGTGTAGGCATAGCCCCGGTTGAGCATGTAGTTCGAGCGTAAACTGTGAGATCTGGTGCGCGGCGGCCACAAGACTTTTTGCGATCCAATCGGTGCAAGGGAGCTCCGGGGAGACGACCTCGTTAAATTACTTCAGATCGGTCTTCACGGGATCAACGGCGAAACAGTAGCCGTCCTTTTCGGTCCTCAGCTTTAAAACGTATTCTCCAGGGCCAAGATCCGCTTTCGGCTTAATTTTGAACGAGCTTTCACCGTACTCCGTTGCTTCGAAGAGAACAGTCCCTGAGACGCCCAGAGCCTTTTTAGATCCTTTCGCGGCCTCCCCAATAGTCCGGTTTTCACCTTTGACACTTAGCCGAAGTAACTGAATGGTCTTCGTGGGATCTACGTCTTGAGACGCGAGCTTAACGACAAACGCCAGTGGCTCGCCTTGCACGAACCGGAATGTCGAGCTATCCCCTGGGACAACCGACCCACTAATAGCCTGCTGCTCAAGCGGCCGAATGTCACCCGTTGAGTCGAGGAAGAAGAACTGATTGATCTCTTCCGGTTCTTTACTGTTCCGCTGACCTTGATCCGAGAGTGCTGATGTTGACAGAGAATATGACTGGCTGGTAAGAACAAGAAGAAATGCCAGGACTCTCATCGAGTCATCATATCCAACGCTTTAGGACATTTTCCGTCCGCGCAACGCTGCTTAGATAAATCTCGACTTGCAAGTGGACGCAAGCGGAAAGATTACCGCCGTCGTCCCATTAACAGCCAGATAACGAGCACGACAAGCAAAAGGCCGCCGATTCCGCCGCCAATCGCAGGGCCGCCATAATAATAGCCGCCTCCACCGCCAAATAGCAGTAATAGAATGATGATGATCAAAACGAGGTTCATAGAAATTGGCCTTGGTTCCCGGTGGATAACTCCGTTAAGTATATACCGGGGCGGTTTCACCACAGCAACTTGCAACATTTTGGGGCAGAAGTTGTTTTCGATATCAAGCGAATGGAAATGCCAAGGATATTAGCCGCGTGCGTGCGGTTTCCGAGGCAGTAATCCAGTGTATCGAGAATCAGTTCACGCTCGACGCTATCCACCGTTCGCCCCACCAGCTCGCTCTTGCCCGGCTGG
>CAXSIG010000292.1:0-3391 GCA_964237255.1 uncultured Bryobacteraceae bacterium | reverse complement strand
TGCCAAGGATTATAACGGCTTCCCCGAACAGGCACCTCAAGTTGTGCTGCTACCGATGGCTAAGTGTTCCGGGCTTCTTCCGATAGTTCTGCGGCGTCGGATCCATCCACGTGCCTGCTCGAGATAGAGATAGATCACCGGAGTGATGTACAACGTGAGGGCTTGGCTTACCAGAAGTCCACCTACAACCGCAAGACCAAGGGATTGACGGGCGTCCGCGCCTTCGCCGTACGCCATTGCAATCGGCAAAGTTCCCAACAAGGCCGCCGCGGTGGTCATCATGATTGGGCGAAAGCGGAGAATGCACCCCTGCCAGATTGCTTCTCGAGACGACAGCCCTTCCTTCTGTGCGGCGATCGCGAAATCGATCATCATGATCGCATTTTTTTTCACCACACCAAACAGCATGATTAGTCCCACAAAGGCGTACAGGTCGAGTTGTTTGCCGAACAAGAGAAGCGTTGCCAGTGCGCCGAATACGGCGGAGGGAAGCCCGGAAAGAATTGTGATCGGGTGGATGAAGCTCTCGTACAAAATGCCCAACACGATAAAGATCACCAGAACTGCTACCACAAGAAGCACCGACAGATTTTCAAACGATTTCTGGAATTCCTTAACGGTTCCCTGGAAGCTAGTTGTGATGTTACTCGGAATCCCCAGTTCCTGCACAGCCTCCTGAACCTGACTCGCGGCCGGCCCCAGAGCATACCCCTGTTGGAGATTGAAAGAAATCGTTACTGAAGGCGATTGCCCAAGGTGGTTGATTGTCAATGGACCTGTACGGCGCTGCATGCGTGCCAGACTATCCAGGGGTACGAGCGCTCCCGCAGACGAACGAAGGTAGAGCTTGGAAATCGAGGAAGCATTTTTTTGAAAGCGAGGCTCCACTTCCAGGATCACGGCATACTGGTTCGCTGGCGCGTAAATGGTGGTGATTTCACGCTGCCCAAAGGCCCCGTAAAGCGCGGACTGGATCTGCTGGGGCGAGATGCCAAGTGCTTGTGCGCGGTCGCGGTCCATCTCCACATTCAGTTCAGGATTTTCAATCTGCAGGTCGCTGTTCACGTCTACGAATCCCGGCAGCGCGCGCATTTTCTGAAGTAGCCGCGGCGCCCAAAGATACATGCCTTTCAGGTCCGTGCTCTGTAGGGTGAGTTGATAGGCGCTCTGCGACTGCTGGCCGCCTATGCTGATCGGGGGCGGGTTCTGAATAAAGGTCAGTACGCCGGGAACCTCGGCGACCATCGGACGTAAGTCGGCAATGATTTGATCCACTGACTTATTCCGTTGGGCTAAAGGTCGCGCGCGGGCCACCACGAACCCTCCATTGCTCTTCGTGACAAACGAGACTATGCCCTCTACGTCAGGATGCTCGCGAAACTTTGCCGCGATGGCTTGCTGGTGCTGCCGCATGGAAGCGTATGAGATGTTCTGAGCGGCTTGGGTTTGCGAGAAAAACATGCCGACGTCTGTGCTCGGAATGAAGCCGGTCGGCATGGCCCGGAACAGGTACACGGTGCCAACCAACATTGCGACTGCGATGGTAAGAGTTACCCCATGCCAGCGAAGCGCCGGGCGCAGAGTGGCCGCGTACCCTCGCGCAAGACCATTGAACGCCGATTCGAGCGAACCATAGAGCCACCCGTGCTTGGCGCCCGTCTCATGCCGGAGGAATAGGCTGCCCAACATAGGCGTAAGCGTGAGCGACACAAAGCCGGACACCAGGATTGCAACAACGATTGTCATGGAGAACTCGTGAAGGAGTCGTCCCACGATGCCGCCCAAAAACAGCACGGGAATAAAAACCGCAATCAGGGATACTGTCATGGAGACAATCGTGAATCCGATCTCCTTTGAGGCATCGAATGCCGCCTGCATGCGGCTCTTCCCCATCTCCATATGCCGCACGATGTTCTCAAGCATTACGATTGCGTCATCCACCACAAAGCCGACGGAAAGCGTCAGCGCCATCAGGGACAGGTTATTCAGGCTGTAGCCCAGCAGGTACATAACGCTGAACGTACCCACAAGTGAGATCGGCACGGCGCAGCCTGGAATCAGCGTGGCGGGAATGTTGCGAAGGAACAGGAAGATCACGAGGATGACGAGCACAATC
The DNA here is from genome assembly GCA_964237255.1 of uncultured Bryobacteraceae bacterium. Taxonomy (GTDB): domain Bacteria; phylum Acidobacteriota; class Terriglobia; order Bryobacterales; family Bryobacteraceae; genus JALYXI01. The sequence continues at coordinate 1,275 of CAXSIG010000292.1, read as the reverse complement.
GTCAGCATCAATGTGAATTCGACATCGTGAATGGAGGCGCGAACAGAGCGCGATGCGTCGTTCTCGATGTTAAGTTCGATCGTGGGAGGAATCTCACGCTGTAGGTCTGGAAGCAGTGCCCGGATGCGGTCTACGATTTCCACGGTGTTCGTGCCGGGCTGGCGCTGGACCGCGAGAATTACAGCTCGCTCGGTGTTATACCACCCGATATTCCGTTCGTTCTCCACACCGTCGAGTACGGTCGCAATCTGGTCAAGGCGAACCGGTGAGCCATTGCGCCAGGCAACAATAATCGGCCGGTATGCCGCAGCGGAGGCTAACGTTCCGCTGGACTGAATGGTTAGCGATTGTTTCTCACCATCCAGACTTCCAGTCGGCAGATTGCTATTGCTCGTCTGTATGGCCTGCTGGACATCATCGACCGCAATGTTGTGTGCCGCCATTCGATCAGGATCCATCTGAATGCGCACCGCATACTTTTGCACACCGAAGATGTTGACCCGCGATACTCCGCTCACCATGGAGATACGCTGGGCGAGCAGTGTGTCGGCGTACTCATTGATCGTATAAAGCGGTTGGGTTTTTGAGTGCAGGGCCAAATATACGATCGGCTGCTCCGCGGGGTTGACTTTCTGGAACGATGGTGGCCGAGGCATGGAACTCGGAAGACGTCCTCCCGCCTTCGCGATTGCCGACTGAACATCCTGGGCAGCACCATCGATAGCACGGCCAAGCTCGAATTGCAGAGTGATCGAAGACGATCCCTGAGCGTTGGTGGAACTCATCGAGTCGATGCCGGCGATGGTCGAGAATTCGCGCTCAAGCGGAGTGGCGACGCTTGCTGCCATGGTTTCCGGGCTAGCGCCAGGCAAAGCTGCTTGTACTTGGATGGTCGGATAGTCGATTGCAGGCAGCGCGGCGACTGGAAGCTTGCGGAACGCGAGAGTGCCGAATAGGAGGATGGATGACATTACCAAAATTGTCATCACCGGCCTTTCGATAAAAGGCTTAGAGAAGTTCATTGCGCCGATCTTGATCTCGGTTTTCGGCGGCACGCCGTTCGCCGCAGCCGGGTCGGCGGCAATCTTAATGTGGGCGCCGGGCGACAATCTCAGGTGGCCATCGGTAATCACAACGTCTCCCGGCAGGAGACCCGCCTGAATCGCCGTCTTGCCTTCAAATGTTTCTCCCGCTGTTACCTGCACCAGTTCCACGGTTTGGTCCGGTCTCACGCGAAACACGTAAGGACCTTTCTGACCGGATTGAATCGCTTCC
>CAXSIG010000291.1:829-7043 GCA_964237255.1 uncultured Bryobacteraceae bacterium | reverse complement strand
CGATCAGCTTCTTGATATTCGGCTGCACGAGGGCGATCAACGCTCCGTAAATGATTCCGATAATCGCGAGCACCGCGATAACGGTGGAGCAGCGACGCGATGCCGAAGGGAACAGGGGAAGACAGAAGCGCATAATGCTGTACGTGCCCATCTTTGCCATCACCGCGGCCAGCATCATGGTGGCCGCAGCCGGTGCGGCTGTGTAGGAAGCGGGCAACCAGGTATGCAACGGGAAGAGCGCCAGCTTAATCGCGAAGGCGACGAAGAATGCGAGGAACAGCCAAAGCTCTTCGGTCGCGCTGAACGATAGCTTGCCGGAGTTGATTCGATTCAGAATGGCGCTGTAATCGGACGTTCCGGCTGCATTGGCGACGTAGATGATCGCGACCAGCATTAATACTGAGCCGGCAAACGTGTATAGGAAAAACTTCAAGGCCGCATGGATTCGTCCTTCGCCGCCCCAGCTTCCGATGAACAAGTACATCGGGATCAGGGTAAGTTCCCAGAACGTGTAATAGACCAGCAGGTCCAGCGAGGAGAAAACGCCGATGAGTCCGAATTCCAAGAGAAGCAGCAGTGCAAAGAAGCTCTTCACGTTTTTTTGTACTGAGCGCCAGGAAAGCAGAACTGCAATTGGGGTGAGAAAGGTTGAAAGCACCACCAGCCACAAACTCAGGCCATCCAGGCCGATGTGCCAATGAATATTCGGGTTCTGAATCCATACGGTGTCGGTGACGAACTGATGGCCCGGTGCGGCGGTCTTGTAAGAAATCGCCATCCCGATTGCAACCAGGAACGATACGACGGAAACGATCAACGCAAAGGCGCGGATCGGTCCGATACCCGCTTTGGGGAGGAGCAGCGTGAGGAGAAAACCCGCGAGTGGGACCAGAAGCAGAATATCGAGAGGATTCATTGCCGGGCGCCTCCCGTAATGCCCATAACCAAAACCAATACAACGGCGCCAAATACTACCCACGCCGCGTAACTGCGGATATTCCCCGATTGCAGCTTGCGCAGGACGTTTCCTGCATTGCGAGTCTGGGACGCGACGCCATCGACGATACCGTCGATGAGAGCGTTATCTACCAGTTTCCAGAGCACGGAGCGCGAGGTCACCAGAAGCGGCGTTACGACTGCGGCATCGTACGCTTCATCGACGTAGTATTTGTTATAAACCAAGTTGTAAAGCGGACCGGCTGTAGTTTCGCGACGGGGACGTCCAAGATACATCATGCCGGCGAGAGCAATCCCGATAGCGCCCGCGGCCACGGAAGCGACGACTAGACCGATGGAGTGACCTTCGTCGCCCATCTGGAACATAGGGTCGAGATATTTCGGGATATTGATGAAGCCGCCTAGCGTCGAGAGGAGGGCGAGAATAATGAGCGGCACGGTTATCGTGAGCGGCGACTCGTGCGGATGAGCTTCGCCACGATAGGTTCCGAAGAAGGTGACGAACAAAGCGCGAAACACGTAGAACGCTGTCATACCGGCGGTGAGGACACCGACGAAGAACATCCACGGTGCGTGATGATAGGCCGCCACCAGGATCGCGTCTTTACTGAAAAAGCCGGAGAAAGGAGGAATGCCCGCTATGGCTAGACCTGCGCAAACAAGCGTAAGGAACGTGATCGGGGTTTTGCTTCGCAGGCCGCCCATCTTCCGGATATCCTGTTCGCCGGAGCAGGCGTGAATCACGCTACCGGCGCCCAGGAACAGAAGAGCTTTGAAGAAGGCATGCGTCATCAGATGCCAGATGCTGGCGGAGAACGCACCCACCCCAAGGCCGAGGAACATATAGCCGAGCTGCGAAACCGTGGAGTACGCGAAGATCTTCTTGATATCGTTCTGAACTAAGCCGATGGAAGCCGCGAAAATCGCGGTGAAGAGACCGATGTAAGCGACAACTTCGGATGCCGTCGCGGAATGCGTGAACAGCGTGGAAGAGCGGGCGATGACGTATATTCCGGCCGTCACCATGGTCGCTGCATGAATCAATGCCGAAACGGGAGTTGGGCCTTCCATGGCGTCGGGTAGCCAAACGTAAAGGGGGACCTGGGCGGATTTACCGCACGCCCCGACGAGTAATAGCAAACAGATGGCGGTGATGGTAATTCCCGCCATGCCAGGAGCAGCCGACATGACTTTCGCGAAATCGAGCGTGCCGAAGTTGATGACGATCAGCAGCATGGCGAGCATGAAGCCGAAGTCGCCGATTCGGTTCACGATAAAGGCTTTGTTTCCGGCATCGGTCGCGCTCTTCTTCGTGTACCAGAAGCCGACCAGTAGATAGCTTGCAAGGCCCACGCCTTCCCAGCCGATAAAGAGCAGCAGATAATTCGCGGCCAGCACCAGCGTGAGCATGAAGAACATGAAGAGGTTCAGGTACGCAAAGAAGCGCGAGAAGCTTTCGTCATGGGACATGTAGCCGGCGGAATAAATGTGGATCAGCGTGCCGATGCCGGTGACCACCAGCAGCATGACTCCCGTGAGTCGATCCGCCGCGAAATCCCAGCCGACGTTGAATTGGCCGCTGCGGATCCAGGTGAAGTAGTGTTCGACGACGGTGTGAGAAAGTGAGTCGGTGTTGGTGAAAAGCTTCAATACCCACGCAAACGAAAGCATGACGCTCAAGATGGCGATATATGTCACGGCCAACTTCGGAAGCTTACGGCCGAAAAGACCGTTGACAAGGAAGCCCGCCAGGGGAAATGCGGGGATGAGCCAGAGGTTTTGCATCGTCAGTTCTTGAGGGAATCCACTTCGTCGATATTCAAGGTGCCGCGATTTTTGAACACTGTAAGAATGATCGCGAGACCTACGGCAGCTTCAGCAGCCGCGACAACCATAACGAAGAAGGCGAAGAGGTGTCCCGCGTTTTGCTTCAGCTGATACGAAAATGTGATGAACGTCAGGTTCACCGCGTTCAACATCAATTCGATTGACATGAACACGGTAATAATGTTCCGCCGGAGCAGGAAGCCGGCGATGCCGAGCGAGAAAAGGATTGCGCTCAGGACAAGAAACCAGGAGATCGGAACGCCGGAAGGCAAGCTTAATCGAACTCCTTGCGGGCGAGGACGATGGCTCCCAGGATTGCAACTAGGATTAGGATCGACGTGACTTCAAAGGGCAGAAGATAGGGGCCGAAGAGGGACACCCCGATGCTGTGCGCGTCGCCCTGCTTGAAGCCGCCGAATGTCGCTTGGACGCTCATGGGGTAGAACCGCTGGAGCGAGTAGCAAAGCGCCGCGAGAAACGCGAGCAGTGCGGGAATGCCCGCAATCTGAATCGTGCGGTGCGTGTTGATGCCGGTCTCTCCGCCCGTGTTAAGGAGCATAATGACAAAAACGAAGAGCACCATGATGGCTCCCGCATAAACGATGATCTGGGCCATCGCGAGGAAGTCGGCTCCGAGCAGGAGATAAAGCGCGGCGAGCGACACCATGACGCCGATCAGCGAAAGCGCGCTTGAAATCGGGTGAGTCTGAACTACCACGTTGACCGCCGAGATCACCGCGATGACGGCGAAGACGATGAAGAAGATTAGGTCCATCAGCCTTTCAGCGCTACTAGAAAACCGGTGACCAGAAGATTCAAAAGAGCGACGGGGAAGAGGAATTTCCAGGCGAAGCCCATCAGTTGGTCATAGCGGAAACGGGGCAGCGTCGCGCGGATCCAGATAAAAACAGGTAGGGCTGCAGGAAGGGAATCAGGAAAAGGACTGCAATGCCGAAGAACACCAACGCGAAGAAAGGCAGCGTGAATTTGTCGAGCTTTCGCGCGGGGTTCAGGCCGTGATAGAGCAGGATCGCACCGCCGATGAAGAAGACAACGGCAGGCACATAGGAAGAGCCTAACGACACTGGAAACAGCGGCTGCCAGCCACCCAGGAACAGCACAGTGGCCATGCAGCAAACCGTGATCATATTGGCGTACTCCGCCATGAAGAACGAAGCGAACTTCATGCTCGAGTATTCGGTATGGAATCCGGCTACGAGTTCATTCTCGGCTTCGGGAAGATCGAACGGAACGCGGTTAGTTTCGGCAAAAGCGGCGATGATGAAAACGAAGAAGCTGATGACCTGAGGAAACGGACCTTGCAAAATGCTCCACTGCGGGATCACGCCGAAGTAGTATCCGGCTTGCGATTGAACAATCTCGCGCAAGCTTAGTGTTCCGGCGCTCAGGAGCGGAGAGGCAATGGCGAGCGATAACGGAAGCTCATAGCTGATCATCTGCGCCGAACTTCGCAGACCGCCGAGCAGGCTGTATTTATTATTCGAAGCCCAGCCGCCGAGCGCGATGCCGTACACACCCATGGAGCTAATTGCAAGGACAAAGAGCAGGCCAACATTCAAGTCCGTCAACTGCATCCAGGTGTTATAACCGAACGGGCTGACTTCGGGCCCGAAGGGGATTACCGAGATGGCGATCAGAGCCATGCTTACCGCGAGGAACGGCGCCAGCAAGTAGAAGCCGCGATTCACATAGGGTGGCAGCAGGTCTTCCTTCGTCATCAGCTTGATTACATCGGCCAGCGGCTGTAGCAAGCCGTGCGGTCCCACGCGTGAAGGCCCCATACGGACCTGCACATGTGCGATAACTTTGCGTTCCACCCACTGCAGGTATGCCAGTGTGGTCAGCAAGACGCCCGCGACGATCGCGGACTTGATCAGACTGATAAGAAGAAATTCCATTTACTGAGGGTGCTGATTCTCCAACACCGAATTCAGGATTCGCGAATAACGTCCTAGTGTACCGGAAGTGAACAGATTGTCGTGTGCGGAGTGGATGAGTTCCGGGTGTTCCGCGACATTGATCCGGCCGTTCACAGGCATGGACTGTGCCGCGCCGCCGGTCGAGAGAACGGCGTGCGGGACATTGTAATCAGGAACCGTGGAGCGGATTTCGGCGAAGACCTTTTCGGGGATCCATGGACCGACCGCGGCAGCCTGGCCCATCTCGCGGGCAAGAAGGGCTTGACCGAGGCCCTCGAACGGCGGGCGATCAACGCCGCGAACCGCGTGGGCCGGGCCGAGGATGCCGCCGGGCTGGCGTCGGTGGCGGCGCTCAGCGCGCTGACCGAACAGCTGCGTCAGCACGACAAGCCGCAGATCTCCAGATCGGGCTTCGTTCCCATGATTCGAATAGCGGCTTTCAACTGCTGGATCTCGCCGCAAACATTCGTGACGGTGCCGTTCTTTTCGTAAGCCGACGCGGAAGGGAACAGGACATCGGCGCGCTTGGCCGTTTCCGTGAGAAAGAGATCTTGGACGACAACGAAGGTGTGCTCAGCGGCAAACGGAGCGCCCGCGAGTGGATCGGCTCCGACCACCCAAAGAGCATCGAGTTCGGAACTGGTGACCATCGCTTCCAGGTTCAGGCCGGGTGTTGTAGACGCTTCATAGCCGGGGAGAAGCTCGGGATGAACGCCCATATCGAGCGCGCCCCGCGAGTTGGAGTAATCGACCAGGCAGCAGTACTTAACGCCGGCGTACCCTAGGCCCGATCCCCATTGCACCAAGCGGCGTAGCGCGTCCCCCTTGATGGAATCGTCAAACACGATGACCAGTTCCGGCTCGGCGGCAAGCAACGTGTGGAACTCTTCGATTCCCGCCATCTCATCGCCCGGCTGGACACGCAAGCTGCGATACGCGAGCTTGTCTTCACGAACGTCTTTCGACGTGACGGCATACACGTGCGCCCCATGGTGACGAACGTTGGCGCGAATCTGAAAAGAGATGAGCGGCTGTTCGAGCGCTAGATCCGCGCCGACAACCAGAACCGCTTTGGTTTTGTAAAAGTCGTCGATGGTCGCCAGCTTGCCGGTGGTTCCGCTCAAGGCATCGATCAGCGTAATCACATCGCCGGAGCGTTTGTGATCGATACTGTTCGTGCCCAGGATCTTGCGGGCGAATATTTGTAGGTAGTAGTTTTCTTCGTTCGTGAGATGCGCGGAGCCGATGACGCCGAAGAGACCGTCCTTGGCCTTGATCTCGGCAAATCGCTTTGCTGTATAGCCCAGCGCTTCTGACCAGGAGACTTCTTCGTGTAGGCCGTTTCGCTTGATCATCGGCGTTTGCAGGCGTTCCGGATGTTCGGTGAAATCGAAACCGTACCGGCCTTTGATGCAGAGGAACTCCCCGTTGATACCGGAGCGGTCGCGATTATTGCCTCGGATGATCTGATCGTTGCGAACGCCGAGCGT
>CAXSIG010000291.1:0-819 GCA_964237255.1 uncultured Bryobacteraceae bacterium | reverse complement strand
CATGCTCCATCTCCCAGGGTCGCGTCTTGTAGCGATAGATACCGCTGGTCAGCGCGCCGACGGGACAAATATCGATACACATCCCGCATTCGTCGCAATTCAGGTGGTCGTTTTCGTTCGGGGCAATTTCTGAAACGGAGCCGCGGTTGATTATCCCCAGCGCACCGACGCCCATGCCCTCATTACAGACACGGACACAGCGAAAGCACAGGATGCAGCGTGGGGCATCGTAGAAGACAACGGGCGACCACTGCTGTTCATCGCGATGCAGCTTGGCTTCCGTATAGCGGCTTTCACCCGCGCCATAGCGGAACACCATGTCCTGCAGTTCGCACTCGCCGCCTTTGTCGCATACCGGACAATCGAGCGGGTGGTTAGTGAGAAGAAATTCGAGGGTCGATTTGCGCGCTCCTGCCACTTGCGCCGTTTGCGTGCGCACCACCATGCCTTCGGCGACGGGCAGCGTGCAAGCGGCCATCATCTTGGGCGCTTTCTCCACCTCTACCAGACACATACGGCACGCGGCCTGCAGCGAATAGCCTTCGTAGTAGCAGAAGGCGGGAATCTCGATACCGGCCTGCTTGGCCGCGTTGATGACGAGCGTGCCGGGTTCGGCCTGAATTTCCTGGCCGTCGACCGTGAGTTTAACTAAATCTGCCATTTACGCGTAAACCAGTTCTTCCTTGCGCTGGCGTGGCTTGGGGCCGTGCGCCAGGTAATCTTCAAATTCATTGCGGAACTTCTCGATGATGCTGATGGTGGGCATTGCGGCCGCGTCGCCCAACGGACAAAACGTTCGGCCCAGCATGTTCCTCGCGA
>CAXSIG010000290.1:0-7076 GCA_964237255.1 uncultured Bryobacteraceae bacterium | reverse complement strand
GGTTACTCCATCCTGGCCGGGCTTCCCGGGGTGAACCAGACCAATGTCAATGTATTGAAGACCTATGCCACTGCGGCGAGTGTCGCAACAGGCTCTGGTGTCCCTGTGGTGAACGTGGCGGGAAGCGCCATTCCCCTCGGTGTAATTCCGATCGTCGCGCCAAATTTCACGAATGCCTATTACAGTACGCTCAGTATCGACTACAGTATGTCCGATCACGACCAATTACGAGGACGATACTCGTTTAACCGTACAGATGCGATCAATACAGGCGCCACGCTTCCCGTGTTTTATACAACTGTGCCCGGCCGCTTTTACCTTCCCTCGCTGGCTGAGTATCATACGTTCACTCCGAATCTCACGAATGAATTTCGTTACGGTTATCAACGTTCCGCGTCCACAAGTCCAGTTGGAAACCAGACGTTTCCGGGACTGGATCAATTTCCCAATCTTGTCTTTACTACTTTGAATCTTCAGGTCGGCCCGAACTCAAACTTCCCGCAAGCAACCATCGTGAATCTCCATCAGTATTCCGATGCGGTTACATGGATTCATGGTAAGCACACCATCAAGGTTGGCACGGAATTTCGTTATTACATATCGCCCCAATTCTTTTCACAAAGGGTTCGCGGCGACTACGAATATGTGAATCTCTCCTCATATCTGTTGGATACTACCCCAGACTATCTGGCTCAGAGAAATGTAGGCGGCCGAACCTATTATGGAAATCAAAAGGCTGTGTATGCGTTCGGCCAGGATACCTGGCGCATCACCCAGCGCTTTACGTTAGACGCCGGACTGCGTTACGAATACACAACGGTTCCGACAAGCGTTCAGGACCAGAAGCTTAACGCGGGCGCGAGCGCTGCGCCATTGTTGCCGATCGGTGCTCCTTCCGCCGATCCGAAGGGAATTGCGCCTCGCATTGGTATTGCCTACACACCGGGAAAGAGTTCGGATTTTGTAATCCGGGCCGGCTTCGGTTTGGCATATGACTTACTTTTTGACAACCTTGGCCTCAACACCGTGCCGCCGCAGTACGCGGTGACTGTGGATCAAACCGGCGCAGCGGGAAGTAACTTCCTAAAGAATGGCGGTATCACCAGCAGTTCCGTTGCAGCCACAAATACCGTCGCCGGGTTGCGCGCCAATACTAGTTCTTTTGTTCCCAACCAGTTGCTTCCGTATTCCATCAACTACAACTTTGGGTTCCAAAAAGTCTTTGCGAAAGATTACACACTTGAGGTCCGCTATGTGGGTACAAAGGGCGTGCATTTGGTTGTTCAGCAGCAGATCAATAAACTGTCGCCGGTAACCGCCACCCGCAATATTCCAACGTTCCTCTCTGCTCCCAGCGCTGCAACGCTCCAGAACCTGCCGCTTTCCGTAGGCGACCTGCGGGCTCAAGGCTCCCTCAATCCCGTGTACTCCAACCTGGGATTTACAGGTACCTTAACGTCTTACCGGCCGGAAGGCTACAGTCAATACAACGGATTGGCAATTCAGCTGATCCGGCGTTATTCGCGTAACCTGCTGTTTCAGGCCTCTTATACATGGAGCCACAATATCGATAACAGCACGGCGGAAGTGGCAAGCACTTACTTGACTCCGCGCCGCGCGCAGAATTTCGATAACCTCTCTGTAGAGAAGGCGTCCTCTGCCCTGGATCGCCGGCAGCGTTTGACCATAAGCGCTGTGTACGATGCCCCGTACTTCAAGAGCAGCGGAAACTGGCTCCTCAAAAATCTGATTGGTAATTGGCAGCTGTCTCCGGTGTACACGTATGAAACTCCCGAGTATTACACCGTTCAAAGCGCCATCGACTCCAACTTCAATGGGGACTCCGCTCCGGACCGCACCATCATCAACACCTCGGGCACAGCGAGCACCGGTTCCGATGTTTACGGGTTGGATCGCGCCGGAAACCGCATCAATCTGACTGCGGCACTGGCGCTTCGCGACCCCATTGTGGCCTATGTCGCAACCAACCCCGGCGCGCGTTATATTCGTGCCGGTTATGGAGCATACGCGAATGCCGGCCGGAACACACAAGCATCCCGCCCAATCGACAACATCGATTTTTCACTCCTCAAGCGGTTTAACATCACGGAGCGAATTTCACTGGAGCTAAGTGGGCAAGCGATCAATCTGTTCAATCACGCCCAGTTCGTTCCCGGCAGCATCAATAACGCCGGATCCGTTGCATCGTTTACCACCGCTACATTGAACTACGCTACCGCCAGCAACGCTCAGTTCAATAACCCGGAAGCGGTGTTCAGTAGCAGTCCGCGCAATTTGATTGTGGTAGCTAAGATCCACTTTTAGTTCCGCTCCGTTCTACGGGCACGCCACTCATTCCTGAGTGACGTGCCCTTTTTTCTTCGCCGGAGCTTTTCGTTTAGCGGCGCTCTTGGTTTTTGTACCGGGGGCGTGAAGATGCTATGCCGCGCTCTTACTGCTTCCCAGATGTTCTTTCTTCCATCCGGTGAGTTGTTTCGCTCGTGCGCCTTGCGCCTTCTTATCGCTCGCGGACGAACGCGATTCTGGCTTCTTTTTGCAGCTTCCCTGGCTATGCTCTGGCTTTCCGGGCACTGGCTCATAACCTGGCCAACAACGATTTTCCTTTTCCGTCATTTTGAGATTCTCCTCTCTCGTCACGCACTACCGCAACGTGTATTCCGAAGTGCCAAAGCGCACGGACCGTTATCGACCGCATGGTAAACTCAATAAATCCAAGCTGTTACGTTCTGCATAGGAAGTTCTTTTTGACTAACCGCTGTTCCGTAATCCTCCTTTCTTCCTTTTTTCTCGGCCAAACGATTGATGCGCAGACGTTGAACCAGCGCCCCGTGAAAGCCGTTGGCGCTCCGCGCCTTCTAGCTACCCAGTCCAATCCCGGTGCTTTGGATTCCGTGAATCCGAATTACGTCGCGGCAGAAGACCTTTTTAACCCAACTGCGGTCGCTCTCGATTTTTCCAGTACGCCTCCGTCTGTGTATATCGCGGATAGCGGGAACAATCGCGTGCTTGGCTGGAAATTCGTCTCGCAATTGACCAACGGCGCGCCGGCGGACATCGTTATCGGACAAAGTAGCTTTTTCGGCACTCTCCCACAGGGTCCAAGCGGGCTGACAATCGGCTTGAATAATCCAACGGGTTTGTCGGTCGACAAAGCGGGAAACGTTTACATCGCCGACACCGGAAACAATCGGATTCTTCGTTTTCCCCAGCCGTTCAACCAACCCGATCTGCTTAAAACGCCGGACTTGATTATCGGACAAACAGGCTTTAGCGGTTCCACCGCGAATCCACTAGGCATCACGGCAACCAGCTTGTTCTTGAATCCCCAACTTGGTTTTCCTGCGCACATCGGAATGACATTCGACCCAGATGGCAATCTGATCGTGGCGGATGTCGGAAACAACCGGGTTCTCCGCTACCCTGTTTCCACTCTGAAAGCAGGGGCGAATGGGCCCGCCGCCGATATCGTAATTGGCCAGTCGAACTTTACAACCGCTGCCGCGGCGCCAGCCAATCTTCGGACCAGCCGCAATATCTTAACTAACCCAACCGGCGTCGCTTTCGATTCAGCGGGGCGTCTTTACGTTTCGGATAGCCTGGCCCGTGTCTTGATTTTCGCGCCCGGCTTAGCGTCCGGCGCTGCCGCTGTTCGATTGTTAGGGATTGTGATTCAACTTCCCAATCAGCCCGCCAACCCGTACAGCTCAACCAACATTGGATTTGCGGAGTCGGTTTCCATTGGACCTGGCGACAAGCCGATTGTCGTGGATGCCGCCTACCATCGCATTTTGATATTCGATTCGTTCGACAGCTTTCCGGCGGAGACGATGACTTTTATATCTCCCGCGGCCACCACAATCATCGGCCAGAACCTGCCGAACGGACACTCGGCAAATGAAGGCTTACGCATTCCGAATAACGCGTCCCTTTCCACGCCGCTGGATGTGGCGGCTTCTTCGAATGAATTGTACGTTGTAGACGCGGGGAATAACCGCGTCCTGAATTTCCCTTACTCCGCCAACGTCCCGCTCGCTACCGCTACTCGTGTGCTGGGACAAATAGGTTTCAGCTTGTTCGCGCCAAATCTTGTGGAAGGTCGCGAGTTCAATCTGGTGACTTCCGGATTCCTGGGTTCGATCGTAATCGACCGCAACTCCACGCCTCCGCACCTCTATGTCGCGGATCCCGGCAACAACCGGATACTCGGATTTCGAGACTTCAATAGTGCGAAAGCTGGGGACTACGCCGACATAGTGATCGGCCAACAGAATGCGCTGAGCACGGGATTCAACATCGCAAACGACCCCGCGACCCCAACCCAAATCGGGTTAAGCCGCCCGACCGCTCTGGCTCTCGATGCGGCGGGCAACTTGTATGTCGCGGATTCAGGTAATTCGCGCGTTCTTCGATTCCCGCAGCCATTCGCACAAGCCAACCCAACCGGCCAACCTGCGGACTTGGTTCTTGGGCAAGCAAACTTTACATCCACGGTCACTGGCGCCACGAATCGAACGATGCAAACGCCGGCCGGCGTGGCGGTATTGAGCGATGGTTCCGTCCTGGTTTCGGACATTACGTTGAATCGTGTTCTTTACTTTCCTCAGCCGCTCTCAAACGGGATGATCGCGACTAAAGTTCTTGGCCAGGCGGATTTTAACTCGCCCACCAACGGCTCGGGAACCGTGAGTCCGGTTTTCAACCCCGCGCGTTTATCGGGGCCGCGGCAAATCGCAGTGGATTCCCAGGACCGTATTTATTTGTGCGACACCGGAAACAGTAGGGTCGCGATTTTCGATACGATCGGAAATTTACAGCCGACTTTTGCGCCTCCGGCCGTTTCTCTGACCAGTGGATTAAACCAGCCAGTCGGTATCACTGTAGCAGGCGCGCGTACAGCCGATGCCGGACAAATCTGGGTTAGCGATTTCGCGAACAATGCCGTTTTCCATTACCCCTCGTATACCCAATTGCTGACGAACCAGAATTTCGACCAGACACAATCGGCATTTCATCCTGTTAGCGCGGCGTTCGATACTTTCGGCGATCTCTCGATTGCCGATTCCGCGAATCGTATCTTGTTGTTCGTTCCGCAACTGGTTGTCGTGAACGGTGCCAATTTTGCATTCGGCCCGGTGTCGCCGGGAACGATCATTTCCGTGTTCTCCGCCCCGGCTCCTAGTGCCTCCTCAACAACGGCTACGCTATCGGCAAGCACTGCGAATTTTAGCGACTTGCCGAATCCATTACCGGTTCCTACTACTCTGGCGGATATTCAGGTCCTGGTAAATGGATCGCCAGCGCCCCTCTTCTATGTTTCTCCAGGTCAGATCAATTTACCGTTTCCGACCACGCTTCCGACGTCGGGAGTTGTCGATCTGCAAATTGTCTCCCGATCGACATCGCGAATCTATGGCCTGACCGAAGTTTCCTTGGCCGCGGTTTCGCCGGCTCTGTTTACACTATCGGGATCCGGCATAGGTCAATTAGCCGCTTTGAATTCCCCCGATAACTCCGTGAACACCGCTTCGAAGGCTTTGGTCCGCGGACAAGTAATTACACTATTCGGAACTGGCGAAGGGCCGGTTTCGAATGGACCTCCAGACGGTCTGCCCGCAACCGGGCCGACGCCGACAGCGGACCGTCCCCGTATCGTGATCGGCGGGATAGACGTGGACGATTCGAACGTGCTTTATTCCGGGTTAGCGCCGGGCTTAGCCGGTGTATGGCAGATCAACGTGCGTGTTCCGCAAGAAGTAACCGCAGGAAGCCAGATCCCCGTCGTGGTTTATCTGCGCAGCTCACCGACCCAGATGCAGACGTACATATCGCTCCGCTAAGGAGCGCGTGTTACTCTGACGGCGTACGCGGACGTGGTGAAATTGGTAGACACAGCAGACTTAAAATCTGCTGACCCGCAAGGGTCGTGCCGGTTCGATTCCGGCCGTCCGCACTCTTCTTCTTCGAACTTCTAATTATTTAGTCTTTCTACTTTCTGCAGTAGCGCGATTTCGGCGACGCTCCAGCCGGTAGAAGTAGCAATTCCGTCGGGCGCTTGCCCCGCCCTCAACCGTCGGACCGCGTCAGGACGACGGTTCAAATTAAACCCATTCGGCGGCGGGGCGGGTAGCCCTTCCACACGTAGCTTTTCCAACTCGGCGCGAATCTGAGTCGCGTCCGCAGACCACTCCGCTCGCGCTAATTTGAGCTGTTTTCGGAACGCCCACGCAAAGACTGCTACTCCCGCAATGGCAATCATTCCCGCAATCATCGACTTCTTGCCTCGGCCGCAGCCGCCCCTGTACGTAGCCGTTCTTTGCGGCTGATAATGTTCTGGATGCGAACGCCGTAATTTCCTTCGACGACCACCACTTCCCCGCGCGCGATCGTGCAGCCGTTTACGATGATGTCGACGGGTTCGCTGATGGAACGGTTCAGTTCGACGATCGATCCGGTGGTCAGCTTGAGCACCTCTTTAACGGGGACTTCCGCTTTACCGAACGACACGCTTACCGGGAGCGCAACATCGAGAAGCAATTCGAATACAGGCGACGCCACAATCGCGTCGGTCGCCGAATCGTCATAGGGCACGTCCGCCGATTTGGCCGCTAACGTAGTCGCCGGCTTTTCTTCAAACCAAGCGATTAACTGCGGAGCGAAAGCGATGAAAATCGGCGCCAGGCGGGTCTCGCCAATTGTCAAAATGACCTCCGCGACCGAAAGCCCGTCGGGGAAAGAATCGCATGGCATTGCCGCTTCCCGCCGGACCTCGCGCCCCGTTTTCTTTGTGATCGCACCGGTTAATCCGGCAAGAGATTGCTCGATCATTTCCAGGCACGTCGACCTTTTCTCGTCGGCTTCCGCAGTATCCAGCCCGGCGGCAAGAAGAACCCGCCCGCCAAGATCCTGATGGACGGACTCCGGAAAACCGAGCCAAGCAACTGGGCCCGCACCCGCAGCCATCCCTTGTTCCGGTATTAAAGCGTCACCATCGAGTTGCACTGGGGTGCTGGGGGACCACTCTGTAGTGGCCCGTTGATCCGTCATCCCATGGATAA
>CAXSIG010000289.1:0-7091 GCA_964237255.1 uncultured Bryobacteraceae bacterium | reverse complement strand
TGCGAAGCATCTGGCAAATGCCGTCGATCTCACGGTCGCGCTCGGGGCTTTTGCCGAGCATGATGTTCGGACTTTCCGATTTCGTGATGTAGCTCGAACTTAGCGGCAAAGGCAGGCAATCGAGCGCGATCCCGTGCTTTTCAATGCGCTCGCGTAGGCGTTTCAGGCCGTCAACCGACCAGCTTTCATCCAGTGTTTTCGAAGGCAGCGTTCCGCAGATATTGTTAATGCCGAACGACGAAAGAACCTTCAGCACCGGCTCTTCAATGGAATGCTGGGTACCGGCCTTCATCAGCACCGGTTTCGCGGATGCCGTTTTAGTGGGAGCTCCAATTGCCGCAGCCTGCGCGGCTGCAACAGCGGCGGGAAGTTCTAGAAAGCTTCTACGTTTCATGTCATTTCACCTGTGAGAAGGAAGCGGGACGAACGATCATGTTGCTGATATTGGAAACGATTTCCGCATCGCCATTGCCCGGCGCGGACCGCAGCTTTTGCCACTCCGGATCTGAGCCGAACGCCTTCCAGACGCGGTCGCGGGCGGCCAGATCGTCGTACGCCAGCATGTAAGTAAGGTTTGGCATGTTACGACCGATCACAGTTTGCGCGAAGAATACCGGTTGCATACCCAACCGGCGGAAAATTCCGATCTCGCCGTCTTCGAACATTTTGATTTTACGCCGGAGCGTGACGGAGGTGTTCGATTCGTAAGTCCGCAATTCAAAGATGCGAGAGCTGCCTTCCTTCGCAGGCGGCAGAACAAGCGCAGGCATGGAAGAGAACGCCCGCAACAGGCTGATTTCCCGGCGAACATAGGGAGGATCGCCTGCCATATATTCATCGGCGCCTTTCCGATAATCGGGATCGGCGTCTAGCTTTTCGAAAGCTGTTTCCACGCTTTCGATAGTCGGTAAGCTGATAAGAACCAGCCAGAAAGGGCTGCTGTCACCAATTACAGGCTGAAAAAAGCCGACGGGCGGCAACCCAAGTTTCTTCAACGACGGAGCGTAAGTCTTCGCGAAAAAATCCTCCGTGCGCTTCGTCTGCGCCCCATTGCGAAGTTGGAACCAGTGCATCTCAAAATAGTGAGGCTTTGCCGGTTCCTGGCCGGACAGTTCCACACCCGCCGCCCCGGCCGCCAACATGAAATTTCTCCTCTGCATTCCCTCGGAAGTATACTACCGGCTACCAGCCCCTGGATAGAAGTGGAGATCCACGGCATAGACCAGTAGATTCACGTGCACAATGTAGCGAACCGTAATCTTTACGTTCTCGGCTGACCGCGCGATCTGGATGTTATCGAAATGCACGGGAAGCTTCAATTCTTCCGCTTTGTCTACCAGTTTCGACCGAATCAGACCGTCATTGGTGTCATGTGTTTTCGGATCTTCCGCAACAGCCGAGACGTACCGTTGAAACTCAAGATTGTGCAAATAGATCGGGAGTAGAAACGCCCCTAGAACCACAAACGCCAGCAGGACGAGTATGCCCAGCGCTATCCTCCACGGCGCTACCGGTCGCGATCCGACATCTCGTACAGTTCCTTCCACATGTCCTGGTGCTCTTTCCATTTTGGAATTTCGGTCCCGGTAAACTGAATCTCTTCCACATTCAGCTTCCCATGTCCGTACGTGCAGATGTACTCCATGCGCGGACGTCCGAACTGGAGCATCCGGCTCCAGGAACCCGTTTCCACCGGCATGCGCAAACGCCGCATGCAGACACGGCATCGGTACCGCTGGTCCAGAATCGTCAGATAGAACAAACCGTAGCAGAGCAGAAAGACGATACCCACGACTGTTGTATAGAGCAGGTCATATCCGAACAGATACGGAACAAGAGTAAACAGCGGCGTATGGCGATCCCAAAACAGGTTCACGCTCCATAGCAGCGCGCCGCCGAGGAGTGCGGCTATCACAACTTTCACCAGTAGAAAGGCCCAGTACTTCATGGCTACCCTTTCACCAAAGCTTTCGCGATGAACAAAACGTTCGCCGGCCGTTCCGCCAATCGGCGCATGAAATACGGGTACCAAGCCTTCCCGAACGGAGTATAAATTCGGAGCCGCCAACCCTGATCCACCAGCTTCCGTTGCAAGTCTCGGCGGACGCCGTATAACATTTGAAACTCGAACCGTTCGGGGGAGATTTTCTGGTTTTTGACAAAGTCCAGAGTGCCCTCAATCATGCATGGATCGTGGGTTGCGATCCCCGGATAGTTTCCATATTTCAACAAACGCCGCGCTAGTACCAGGAAATTCAGATCGACATCCGCCTTCGCCTGATAAGCCACCGACGCCGGTTCCAGGTAGGCTCCCTTGCATAACCGGACGCGGATGCCGCGGCTGTTCAGCTCTTCCACATCCGCCACGCTCCGTTTCAGATAAGACTGAATAACAGCCCCGCAGGCGCCTGTTTCGGCATGAATGTCTTTTACTACTTCCAGAGTGCGGTCCGTGTAGTTGCTTCCTTCCATATCGATCCGGACGAAGCTTCCGAGTTCCTTCGCCCGTGCCGCCACCCGAAGGACATTTTCCCGGCAGGCCTGTTCGGAAAGATCGAAACCAAATTGGGTTAGCTTGAGCGATACGTTTGCATCGAGCCCTGCGGCATGAATCCGATTCAGAGTATCGATATAGGCGGATTCGCAGCCGGACGCTTCTTCCAGCGAACTGACGTTCTCGCCCAAGTGGTCCAAAGAAACGGACATGCCTTGTTGATTTACGGAGCGCGCCGCCTCCAGCGCTTCGGCCAGCGTCATGCCGGCAACGAAGCGCGAGGAGAGCGGCCGGGCAGCGCGGGCCGTTTCCATCCAATGACGCAAATTCGATTGGCCCGAAAGGTACAACAGCAAGCTGCGCATGCTGTTTTTAGGATGACATGCGGAGAATATGGGTTCCCAACATCGCCTCTACGGTTGTGCGGGACAGACCGTCATCTCACCTGCAATTCGCGCGGGCACGCCTGCATATTCGGCCGTGACTACTTTGCGCCCCAGCAAATCGCCGTAAATCCCCGCTGCTTTACGCAAGAGAGCACATCCGGCGGCTGTTTGAGCTTTAGCAAGCGATACCATGCCCAGGTTTTCCAAAGCTTCCGAATAGCTGAACTGGTGGGCTATCCGGATTGGATCAGTCGCCACAAGTTTTTCGGCGATGTCGCGCTGCCGCTCCAGATTCACCCGCGCTTCCTCAAGCCTCCCCAGCTTCAGCGCCACGTATCCAACAGACGCCAGGTTGTTCGCCAGACTGGCCTGCAAGTTCACATCGTTCGGATCCGTAAGCAATATCTCTTCACGGATAGGCAGTGTCCGCGTAAACGCATTCCGCGCGCCCTCCAGATCGTTCAAGGAAAGCAGGATGCTTCCGAGTCTCTGGAGCGCAAAGGTCACGCTGCGCTTACGCCTCAACTCTTGTGGGACTTTTGCCGACAAATCCTGAAACAGCGCAACGGATTTTTCCGCGTTGCTCCGGCCTTCCGCCAGGTGTTTGGTTTGCTCCTGAACGCTCGCCATCCTCAGGTATGCGTTCGCCAAATCGAACTCATGCACCTGATTATCAGGGAACCGTTCATGCAAATCCCTGAAAATAGCCAACGATTCCCCGCGTTGCCGCTCCGCATGGGTCCAATCTCCCACAGCCGAATAGGCGCCCGACAGATTCTGGTAAGCGCTTCCTACTTCCGACTTCGCTTCCGCGTTTCCCGGATTCTCTTCCAGCCGCAGCTTTTTCAACAGTAGCATTTCTCCACAGTGCTTTAGCGCTTCCTCAAACTTCCCCGTACTCTGCTCAACGTTGCAGGTGTGATCCAGTGTGCGCGCCAAATCGTCCCGAACGGCTTTGTCATTTGGCTGTTCCGCAACCAAAGCGCGCTCGAGTTGCAACGCCTGGTTGTAACTTTCCAGCGCGCCCCGTGAATTCCCAAGGTTCGCCTTCGTCGGCAAGCCGAGAACGTCGCCGATCCTAACGTACGCAATGGCGCGCTCCCTCTGCAGCGAACGGTCGCCCTTCGCATCGTTCGCCAGGCTGTTCAGATACTGCTGCGCTCGCTTGATCAGCAACTCACGCGCGGCCGTTGAGCCCGGAAGCCACTCGATCGCGTCATGCAGTTCGAATAGCACGGAATTGGCAAGCCCGCGAATGTCGTTAAATCGCCGCTCCGCCCTTGCGCGTTCAACTTGAGCGATGTGGGCCTGCCACGATGTTGCCGCGATCCCGCCGATCAATGCCAACGCTACGAAGACCGCGCCCAAGACACCCGCTGTGTGCCGCCGGACAAATTTCGCCGAGCGATAGCGCAACGTATCCGGACGCGCGAACACCGGCTTTTCCGCGAGGTGAAGAGCGATGTCGCCCGCAAACTGTTCGACCGAGAAGTAACGCCGGCTCGGATCTTTGCGAAGCGCCAGTAACAGGATGTTATCCAAATCGCCGGAAAGATGGCGCGACAACCGGTCCGGATTCGTGCTACGGGAATCGCCGATTTGTTGTGATGTCACTCCGTTTTCAGTCAGGTGCACTACCGCGCTTGGCTTGCGCGGTTCGGAACGGCGAATCCGGTCGATGATATCGAGCGCCGAAGCGTTCGCGATATCGAACGGCGTGTGTCCGGTCAGCAGCTGATACAGCATCACGGCAAGAGAGTAGATATCGGTCGATGTTGAAACCGGCGCACCCGCCACCTGTTCCGGGCTGGCATACATCGGCGTCATCATCAGCATTAAACTCGCGGTTTTATTTCCTGCCAGCGGGTCGGAATTCAGCAGCTTGGCTATCCCAAAATCCAAAAGCCGTGCGGTGCCGTCCTGCGACACAAGAATGTTTTGTGGTTTCAGGTCGCGATGCACCACCAGATTCCGATGCGCGTATTGCACGGCGGAACATACCGTAAGAAATAGCGTGAGCCGCTCACGAACGCTGAGTTCCCGCGTATCGCAGTATTCATCGATGGGCGTGCCCGCGATGAACTCCATTACGTAATACGGCTGCCCTTCCGGTGTGGCGCCGCCGTCCAACAGGCGCGCGATATTCGGATGGTCCAGGTGCGCCAGAATTTGACGCTCGGCTTCGAAGCGACGCACGGCTTCCTCGCCACCCGCCCCTGTCTTGATCACCTTGATGGCGACCAGCTTCCGATATACGTCGTCCGAGCGAACGGCTTGGTACACCGTCCCCATACCGCCCTCGCCGATGACCTGCACGATGCGATAGGTCCCGACAGCGGAGCCGATCGCCAACGGACGGGAAGCTTGGTGCGACGCGGTAATCACGGAAGACTCGATAAATTCGCCGGCGTCGTCCAGCGACTCCAGGAGCGACGCAACCTCTGACAAAAGTTCAGGATCGTCAGTGGCGGAACGCGCCGCCAGGAACTCGTGCCGTGACGCGGGTGGCAATTCCGCGGCCTCGTCGAAAATAGCTTTTACCTGGGACCATCGCTCAGCCGTCACGCGCTTCGCTCCGGCTCATTTCCCGAAACAGCCAAGCGCGCGCGGAACTCCACTCGCGCTTCACGGTTGCGGTTGAAATCTGCATCACCTCGGCCGTCTCTTCCACGGAAAGACCGGTGAAAAAACGCATTTCGACAATCCGGCTCTGCCGTTCATCCAGAGCAGCCAAGCCATTCAAGGCGTCATCCAGGCCCAGGAGGTCAAGCTCACGCGGAATCGAAAGTTCGTGCAGATCGTCCAACGCCAACTTCACCGCGCCCGACCCACGCTTAGCAGCCCGATGCGTGCGGGCATGATCCACCAGAATGCGCCGGATCATCTGCGCCGCAATGCCGAAAAAATGCGCGCGGCTTTGCCAATTCACGCTTTTCTGATCCACAAGTCGCAGGAATGCTTCATGGACCAGCGCGGTGCCTTGCAGCGTATGCCCGGCACGTTCGCGGCGTAAGTAGGAACCCGCCATACGACGCAGTTCGGAGTACACAAGCGGCATAAGGGAATCGGCGGCGCCTTGATCGCCGTTCCGCCAATTGACCAGAAGCTGTGTGACGTCTCCTCCGGTGTCGGCCGCCATCAGCCCATGATATCGGTGCGCCTATCGTGACGGAAAAACAAGTACGCGGCTTACAGCTTGAAAGCCGAGTCTCTGATACAACCGTAGCCCCTGTTTGGTCGATTGCAACACGAGTGGCTTGGTGGTTGAGGAGCCTGCGGTCTCTGCCACAGCATGCCGGAGCATCGTTTCAGCAAACCCGCGCTCGCGAAACGGCATCAGAGTGGCCAAATTATAAATGCCGACTGCGTCTTCCGATTCCACCGTAGCCGCGGTCGCGACGGCAGCGCCCTTGTAATATCCAACCCACCCCAGCATCGGGCCGCTTAAGCGTTCATGCGTGTCGTAGACTTCCGCAAACCAGTGCAGAGGCACCTGGAAGCAAATGGAACCGATGTGGCAAAACTCCTGCATCGTCGCCGCGTTAGTTACTCGTCGAATCTCCAGTTCCGATCGGCGCGCCGGATTCGAACAAAGCCGTTCCGCGGCCATCGCGGGCATTTCGTTGCCCAGGTGCAAGCCCGCGCGCTCGAACGACCGTTTCAACCCGCGCTGCAGCGATTCGGCCACCAATCCTTCACACACCCAGAACGACCAATCTACGCCGCGCGCCCCGAAGACAACCTGGGCCTTGGAGATTCTGCTTTCCAGGTCCTTCTGATCAATAACCGGCGAATTGAAAAACGCGGTGTTGAACATCTGGAACGCTGATCCGGAAGACGCGATAGTCAGTCCGCCGACCTCACGCGCTTCACCGCGCCGCCTTCTCTCGGCCAGGTGAACGAACATGCCGCGCAGGTTTCTTTCAACGTGCCCGAAGTCGGCCAATCCCCAGTATCGGTGCAATATGTTGCATTCGTAACGCGCCCCGTGATCTGATTACAAACTATGGCGACGCAAGCACCGGTTAGTTCCGGTCTGGGAAGTGAACAGCCCTCGAAAGTCCGTTATTGGGTGGTCGTTTTCGCCGTTGCGCTTGCGGTAATTACCTATATCGACCGCGTTGCACTTGCGCAAGCGACAAGATTCATCCAGGCCGATCTCGGGCTCAGTAAAGCGCAAATGGGTTGGGTCTTCTTCGGATTTATTTCAG
>CAXSIG010000288.1:6741-7093 GCA_964237255.1 uncultured Bryobacteraceae bacterium | reverse complement strand
GCATTCGTGCGGAATTCGATTCTGCGTCGCGGGACCCTGAACATTTCCCCTCGGAGATCGATCCTCGCATCTTCCATGTACAACTTCTCTTACGTTGGTTCGGTGATTTAAGCGGGCGGAAAGTATTAGACGTCGGTTGCGGAAAAGGCCGCTTTGCCAAGATTCTACAGAGCCGCTTTCCCGAAGCCAATGTGCATGGGCTGGATATCTCTCCGGAGATGTTGAAGTTCGTGCCGGAAAACATCTCGACCCAAACGGGAGTAATGACTTCCCTTCCCTACCCGGATGACTTTTTCGACTGCGTGTACGCGACCGAATCTCTAGAACATGCGGTGGAGATCCCGAAAGCTGT
>CAXSIG010000288.1:0-6731 GCA_964237255.1 uncultured Bryobacteraceae bacterium | reverse complement strand
GTGGCAAGCTGGCGATCATCGATAAGAATGTCGAACATTTGGGAAAGCTGAAAACGCCGGAGTGGGAACGGTGGTTTGATCGCCGCAAGTTGGAAAAGCTGCTGAAACGAGATTGCAGCGATGTGTCCAGCCAGTTCATCTCGTATTGGGAGGATGTCGAGCCGGATGGGATGTTTCTAGCATGGCTGGCTCGCAAGTAAACAGACGAATATGGCTGGGGCGAAATCTGAGAAGTTGACGGCGCTACCGTTTGTGCCGGTGGGCGCAAGTTGGGGAGAGTTGCGTGATGCTTCCGCGTGTTGCAAGGGGTGCGACCTTTGGCAACATGCGACGCAAACGGTGTTCGGCGAAGGCGTGCAGACGGCACCGGCAATGCTGATCGGCGAACAACCGGGTAACGACGAAGATAGCTGGCAAGCCGTTTGTCGGTCCCGCGGGACGGTTGTTGGACGAAGCGCTCGAAGCCGCGGGAGTGGATCGCTCGAAAACGTACGTCACGAACACGGTTAAGCACTTCAAGTTCACCTTGCGCGGTAAGCGTCGGATTCATGAGAAGCCGGGTTCGGTCGAGATCGGCGCGTGCATGCCTTGGCTGCAAGCGGAAGTGTCGGTGATCCAGCCTAAAGTGATTGTGTGTCTCGGCGCGACGGCCGGGCAAGCTGTGATTGGGAAGAGTTGGCGAGTGACGAAAGATCACGGCGTCTTTGTGCCATCCATGCTGGCCGAGCATGTGATGGGCACAATTCATCCCTCCGCCATTCTTCGGGCCGAACCCCAAGACCGCGACCGTGAGATGCGGATGCTGATCGACGACTTGAAGCTTATTGCTCCGTTCGTATAGCTTCCAGCTTTTCAAAGACTTCGAGAACAGGATCAAGACCGGCCCCGAACTCCGCGGCCTCCTTCAACTCCAGCAAAAGTGGGAACTGGCCTGGCCGGCTGCGAAACAGGTCCATCGTACTTGCCCAATCGATTGTCCCGCCCTTGGCCACAAGCGGAAAGAGATGCTTGTCCGCCGTTCCATCGTTGTCGTGAACGTGAAGACTACGAACTCGCTCCTTCATCACGTCCCACTCATTCGCCACGCCCGAAGCCATGTTGGCATGCCCCGTATCGAAAACGAAGTTCAAGTCCAGGTGCGTTACCGCTAAGAAATTTTGGAGGCGCTCGCCGGACGAAAGCTCGTTCGGAATGTTCTCCAGCAAAATATTCACTCCTCGTTGGTGCGCGAAGACGGTGAGCGGCTCTAGCGCCGAGAAGGCCGCTTCCACCTTGTAGTCGCTGTACTCTTCGTTCAAGCCGCCGATGTGTTGAATCAGATAGCGGAACGGAATGGCCTCCGCGATTTCCAGTGCCCGCTTGATCTCATCCACCATGCGAATCCGCTCCGCCTTTGCGCGTTCGGTTAAATTGATGACAGAATCGGGACCGCTACGCCCCCAATATTCGTCACTGTACATCGGGGAGTGCAGGGAGTTCAGCTTCAAATCGTTATCGCGAAACCAGAGCGCTAATTCCCGGATCTGGGCTTTATCGCGATAGTCGATATGCTGCCGTGCGCAGAAAATCTCGACAGCGGGAATGCCTGCCTGTTGAACCTTTTGTAGCCAGGACGTGCTGAGCCTGTGTTGCACCACGAGGTGCGAAGAAAGAACGTGATCCATTTCGATTTAGTAGCCTTTCGCCGTGCCTTCGGATCGGCCGTCAGCCGCGCCTTCCCAATACTTGCCATCCCACTTGATGGCCGCGACTTCCCCGATCCCATTTTGTACCCGAACCTGATAGCCCTTAGCCTTCAGCAAACTGATGGTATCGGGCGAGAAGGTTCGCTCAACGCTCAACGTGTCCGGAATCCACTGATGATGGACCCGGCCCTGATCGACGGCCTCCTGCGCATTCATTCCGAAATCGACTATGTTGACGATCGTTTGAAGCACGCTATTAATGATAGTCGGACCGCCGGGCGTTCCTACTACCAGAAACAGCTTGCCGTCTTTCGATAGAATTGTCGGCGTCATGGAGGAAAGCGGCGTTTTTTTCGGAGCGATCGCGTTCGCCTCGCCCTGGATCAGCCCGAATGAGTTGGGCTCGCCGGGCTTTGGAGCGAAGTCGTCCATCTCGTTATTCATCAGGAACCCGAGCTTCGCAACTGTCACACCGCTTCCATAGCCGCCGTTCAATGTCGTGGTTACGGAGACCGCCGTGCCTTCTTTATCGACTATGGAGTAGTGGGTGGTTTCGAGCGTTTCATACGCGGTGAGCGTTCCGGGTTTCACTTCGGCGCTGGGGGTCGCTTTTTCGGGATCGATTGTCTCGCGTAGATGAGCAATATACGCCGGATTGAGTAGCGACGCCAATGGAACCTTCACGAAGTCCGGATCGCCCAGATATTCGCTGCGATCGGCGAAGTAGCGGCGCATGGATTCCGCAAGGTAATGTACTTCCTGCGCGGAGCCAACGCCCGGCTTGACGAAGTCCAGACCTTCCAGAACACCGAACATTTGCAGAATACCGACGCCGCCGGAACTTGGTGGAGGAGAAGTAATCACGTCGTACGCGCGATACCTGCCGATCAGAGGCTTGCGCTCAATCGCGCGATAGTTCTTCAAGTCTTCAAGAGTGATAGTCCCGCCATGCGCCTTCTGATCCGCAGCGAGAAGCTTCGCCGTCTCGCCTTCATAGAAGTCTTTGGCCCCCGTATCGCGAATGCGCTTCAGAGTGCGGGCGAGCTCCGGCTGCCGGAATACATCGCCCATTTCATAGAACGATCCGCCTTTTAGAAAGATACGTTTCGATTCGTCGAATTGGGAAAGTTTTTCCGAAGTGCCTCTGGAATGGAGCGACGACGCCATCCCGTAAGAGACGGGAAAGCCGCGCGAGGCGAGGGTAAGCGCGGGGTTCACCAAGTCCTTCCACTTCTTGCGTCCCCACTTCTCATGGGCGTCGGCCATCCCTCGCACGGTCCCGGGGATGCCGGAAGCGCGGTAACCCAATAAGCTTTCTTTGGTGGCCTTGCCGTCCTGACCGATATACATGTCGTGCGAAGCTGCGTCGGGCGCGCGTTCCCGAAAATCGAGAAAGGCGGAGCGGCCATCGGCGAAACGGACCAGCATAAATCCGCCGCCGCCCAAGTTGCCCGCGTAAGGATAAGTGACCGCCAGGGTCATTGCCACAGCAACCGCCGCGTCTATCGCATTACCACCCGACTCCAGCACCCTTTCGCCGATATCGGTGGCGTGCTTCTCGCGTGTCACAACCATTCCGTGCAGCGCGCGCACAGGCTGGCGAGCGTGAATCTGCGGCGCCCAGATAAGAAGCAGGAAAGGAGCGATGAATCGCCGCATGGTGGATACGATTCTAACGCGGCCTACGGAACCGTCGGCGGGATAGGAGTCACCTTTCAGTAAATTTCCTCGTTCGTTGCACTGCGATTGCAGTGCCGACATTGAGAGCGAATCCCACCCGGACTTACGGAGCTAAAGCGGCGCAGACAATGCCAGCCGGTCTGACCAAAAATTGTCGCCAATATCCCTAATTAATGATAGACTCGGCAAGAAAGAAAAACGAACGGCCTTGGAACAGTAGGGTAAACGCTTGAATTAGGTTACATCTTCGTCACTTAGGCTGTCACTGTATCGGAGGAAATATGCAAATACAACGGATTTCGTGGTTCTCGAAGACAATTGTTGTTGCAGCACTTGTCTGGGTGTCTTCATCGGTTACCGCGCAAGCAAGTATTCTCTATCAAGTCACAGTAAATACTAGTACCCTGAGTGGAACGAACGGCAATATCGATTTCCAGTTCAACCCAGGCGGGGCAACAAGTCAGGCGGCTTTGGTTGCGATTAGTTCGTTCACCGGTGCAGTCATAAATGGAACCGCATTCACAACGGGCGGCGTTTCGGGCAATCTACCGTCCACCGTGACTATCAATAACTCAACCGCATTTAACGACTACTTCCAAGCTCTTACTTTCGGACCTTCTCTGTCCTTTCTTCTTCAGTTTAACGGTCCCGCTGTAAACTCACCAAATGGCACTGCCACGTCCGGAAGCGCCTTCGGTCTGTCTCTTTACAATGCGGCTGGTGATACTCCGCTTTTGACAACCAATCCGGACGGTTTCATCGGCACGGCCAACGTGAACTTGAACGGCACAGTCACCACTACAACCTATCCTTCCAATGGAACGGGTGGAGCGCCGGTAGCAACATTTACCGTGGTGTCGTCGGTCCCTGAACCGGGTACCTTTGTACTTCTCGGCGCATCATTTCTGTCGATTGGCTTTTTTCGACGCAGGCTCGTGCAGAGCCGGCGCAACCCATAACTCTTCGTATCGCCTCTTCATAAAACTGTAACGAAAATCAATGTACAACAACTTTGTCCGCTATTCTCCTTTGCACGTTGCTCTCTTCGCCTTTTCGGCGCTTGCAGCACAGCCCGTCATAAAGACGGTTCCCGCCGCCGCTTCCAATGCGCTAGTCCCGCATAGCGTGATATCCGGCAAGCCGACCACTCTGAAAGCGACTTCCAGCATCGAAGGCCCGGACGTGCAGGCGTCCTGGGATCCCGGTGACGGCGGCGCTCCCGTTGTATTTGGAGTGGCTGACCGGTATAACGTGTCCACTTCGCATGTGTACACCGGGGCTTCGGGATCGACGTTCAATGCAAGGCTGACCGTGACCGATGGCAGGACTGGGGAAACCAGTTCGGCGGTGTATCGGGTTGCGATCCGTGAGAAGACGCTTGCGGTCGCAGCCGCGGTGGGGGTGGACGAAGGACTTTGGTATTTGCATCGCAGCATGACGCGCGCGTCGCTCGGTGTGTATGACGGTGGAAACTGGACGAGCGCGTGCGCAAATGTTTGCGACGGCAAGGGAACGGTAAACGCAGCCAATCTTCTGGCTTTTGAGCGAAGCGGCTTCCTGCCCTCAGGCTCGCCCGACAATCCTTATACAGAAACCGTTGCGCGCGCTCTCAATAATGTTTTAAATGAGGCTTCCGATGCGTCGCTACGCAATGCGGATTGGGCGGACGCGCTGCAAGCTTCCGGCCAGCCTCAAGCGATTGCGCCTTTAGGTCCGCCGGACATTTCGGGCAACACCTTCGAACAAATTGTCGCGGCAGCTTCAGCCGATATGAGTTCGGCGACAGCGCGAAACGCGGCCGCTAACGGGGCTCGGGTGCGTGATGCACAGGGTCTGCTGGCTACCTCACTTGCGCGCGTTGGGATTCGTATCAACGCCGGCGACACCTTCGATTCGGACACCACGCAACTGCTGGTAGATCGACAGGATCCTTCCGGGTTTTGGTCGGGACACAATCCAAAGGCGCAGACTGCTCTTGAAACGGCCCAGTCGATTCGTATTTTGGCTGGCCCGAACGCTGGTGGTGCAAGCACAATCACGAATGTTTCCAGCCAGGTAAGCGTTACTAACACCGGATTTCTCTACAACCGGGTCGCCCGCACGTACAGCGGCACCATGACGGTCACGAATACCAGCGCGAGCACGATTGCCGGACCCATCGACGTTGTGCTGACGCAGCTAACCGCGACCGTGAGCTTGACGAATGCCGACGGTTCTTATAACGGTAGCCCTTACCGCGTTGCGACAGGAGTCGCTTCGCTGGCTCCCGGGCAGCAGACGACCATCTCCATTACATTTAGTAATCCCAATAATCTGATCATCAATTTTACTCCGGTTACCTATTCCGGCACGTTCCCTCCGGGCGCGCTCTCAGTAGGCTGTCCCTCATCCACCGGCACGAACGGAACCGCTTATTCGTCCGCTCTGATGGGCATGGGCGGAATCTTGCCCTACTTGTATTCCGTTTCGAATGGAAGCTTGCCGACCGGCTTGAATCTGAACTCCTCTACGGGTGCGATTACCGGAACGCCTTCGGCCAATGGCGCGTTTCCATTTACGGCCAATCTGAGCGATGGGAACAGCGGCTCCGCCAGCGCAAGTTGCACGATCACGATTTCCGCAGCAACCACGGCGCTCCTCCTAGCGTGCCCTTCCAGCTCCGCGCAGGTGGGAACCGCTTATTCTTCGGCGCTTGTCGCTTCGGGCGGAACCGGTCCTTACACCTACTCGATCACGATGGGCACGCTGCCTCCGCCGCTTACGCTAAACGCGACCTCCGGTGCAATCACGGGGACTCCGAACACGCAATCGAATTATCCGTTCACCGCGAGTGTGACTGACTCTACGTCAGGGACAGCTCAGACCACGCCGGCTAGCTGCAACATCAATGTCGCGGCGGCGTCCACCGTGCCCGTGACCGTCCAAACATCGCCGGCCGGGCGTTCGTTCACCGTCGACGGAACCACGTATACAAGCGCGCAAACCTTGAACTGGGTACCGGGTAGCTCCCACACCATTACGACGACCACTCCGCAGACGGTTGGCGGGACACAGTACGTCTTCAATAACTGGTCGGATGGCGGCGCGATTTCCCATTCCGTTACTGCTCCGGCATCTACCACCACGTATACCGCCAGCTTCGATACGCAATATCAATTGACTACCGCGGCGTCACCTGCGGCTGGTGGTACGGTCACTCCGACTTCCGGAAATTACTACGCGGCCAACTCGGTCCAGACTGTGACCGCCACTCCGAATGCAGGTTATGTGTTCGCGAGTTGGACCGGTCCGGTTGCAAGTCCCACCAGCGCCACAACGACGGTCACCCTGACCGGCCCGTGCAAGACTTACAATACCGCCGGCCTG
>CAXSIG010000287.1:6874-7136 GCA_964237255.1 uncultured Bryobacteraceae bacterium | reverse complement strand
TTCGGGAACCGGCGCGCCATTCAGTCATTGCGCTTCTGTCCTCTTACGAATCGGGCCAGATCCAGAGCTGCGGTTACATCCGCGCATACCTGCCGCTCATGCACGATAAGTTGGACAATCTGATCCGTCTCACGGTCGCTACTCCGGAAAGCGCACTGAATATGGCGGCCGATATCCTGTTGGTTCAGCGAACTTCCGTTTCCTCCGTCGAGCTTGCCCATCGCCCGCTTGGCCAGCGTCCGGCTCATGGGGATGACGCAGG
>CAXSIG010000287.1:5019-6864 GCA_964237255.1 uncultured Bryobacteraceae bacterium | reverse complement strand
TTGCCCATCGCCTGATTGCCCACTGCGAACGGTTCGGTATGCGGCTAGTCTACGAGACCGACGACGATCTGTTTCATATCGATATCAATCATCCCGAAAGCGCTTATTACCAAGCCTTGGCGGCCCCAGCCGAGTTGATTGCGCGCCATGCCGCACTGGTTCTAGTCTCCAGCCCTGTATTGAAAAAACGTTTGGCTCACCTGAACCCGGATGTCCGCGTGATCCCAAATGCCTTGGATGAAACGTTATGGTTTTCCGGGAAGAAGCCCTACCGAGCCACCGCGAAACCGGTGCGGATCCTGTACATGGGGTCCATGACGCACTCGAAAGATCTCGACATCCTGGAAGAGCCTGTGCGCATGCTGAAGGCGGAGTTCGGAGGCGGGCTCGAGTTGGATTTGATCGGCATCTTGCCTGCGGACCGGCGTCGCGATTGGTTCAACACTATCGAAGTACCTGCCATCTACGGCGCCTCGTATCCACTGTTTACCGAGTGGATCCGGAAAGAGAATCGGTGGGATTTCGCAGTCGCCCCGCTGGTGGATGATGGCTTCAACCGCTGCAAGAGTTACATCAAATACCTGGACTACGCGGCTCTTGGCTTGCCTTGCATCTTCTCCGCCATCGATGTCTTTGAGGACGTGGTGAATGAAGGCGTCACCGGCTTCTGCGCGAAAGACGCGGATGGCTGGTATGACGCGATGCGCCTTCTCATTACGGATTCGAAGTTGCGCCGAAAGATGGGCGACGCGGCATATTACGATGTCGAGGCGAACCACACGCTTGCCGCCCAGGTGGAACAACGGAGAAAACTATGGGATCAGATCGGCAATCTGCCGGCGGTTCGCTCCAACAGCACGATGATTTCGTTCTCGGAAGAAACGGTGGCGGCCAATTCAAACGGGCTTTGAAAATCGTGCCGCATGGACATTAGGAAGCTGAGCAGATCGCTGGCGGCCCACACGTTGTAATGGATGCTGTAATCCTCTTGTCTTAACTGTTCCGCCCTGCGTGCGGCCTGCTCCGGAGGAAGTTTATACACCAGGTGGCACCATTCGTAGAACAGTTCTTCGCAGCCGGAACGCTGGCCGCTTAGATACGCGCTCTTGAGCGTCAGATAGGGCGTGACCGGCCTGCGCAGGTCGAATGTGTGGCGCTTGTCGGGTACCGCCAGATAAAGAATCCCGCCCAATTTCACTACCCTCAGCATGTTGTGAATACTGCGGATCGGGTCGGGACAATGCTCCAGAAAGTGGTTCGCGATCGCGAAATCCTGGGAATCCTCCGCGATGTGCGTCAACAGTTGACCATCGTCCACGATGTCCGGCGATTGCACCGGCAATTTCGCCATTTCCGGGTAATGCTCCAGCAATTTCTCGATTGACATGCGATCGATATAACGCGCAGTGCAGCCGCTGTTCAGCTTCGTGGGTTTTTGCAAGGCGCCGATCTCGATGCCGCTTCCCCTTAAGTACCGATTCGCAAGCCCCACGCGAGCGGCCAACTCGTAAGGTTGCAGATCGAGTGTGAATCGCAGCAGCACAGGACTCTCGTACCGAGCGGATGCACTGCATTGAATGAAATACAGGCTGTGGGAACCGATCCGGTGAAGCAGCGGAGAAAAATCGGCGCGGAAGCCCGTCTCTTGCAACACGTTCGTTTCAAAATGGCTCGCAACATCCGAACGTTTCTCAAGACGCAATTGCAGATATTCTTCCACCCCCGTCTCATCGTGGCGGGCACAGGCGAACATGGCGATCGCTGGGGGCAGATCCGGCGCAATGATCGCCCAACCATACCCGCCGAATTCAGAACGCGCGGAAAAATGGACTATCTGCCCTGGCT
>CAXSIG010000287.1:3392-5009 GCA_964237255.1 uncultured Bryobacteraceae bacterium | reverse complement strand
CAGTTGAACGGATCCGCCGGTGCTGGCAGGCAGATTTTTATATTCGGGCGGCAACTCTGTCAGCACTGCGGGCGCCGTATCGTCGTAAACCTTGGAATCGGTCCATAGAGAATGTTGTCCGGACAAGCCTGCGAAGTGGTAACCGGCGCCCGTGAGCGTTGCGTAATTCCGCCGACGGTTTAGATCTGTTTCATCTCCATCGCGCGCCGCGATAATCGGGGGACGCAGCCCGGCCGCGAATGTATCGCGAAGTATGTCTCGCTGCCATACATAATCGTCGATAACCATCGCATCGCAGCGGACCGGCCAGATGCGACGGAGCGCGTCGGGATATGAGTTCTGGTCGCCGTTTAATTCGGCAAGAGTAACTCTTTTTGACTTCGGAAGAGCGGATTTCACCTCATCGGGAGCGGCGCCGCGCGTTACCACAATCCGGAAGTCGCCCGGCTCAACCAGTTCGACTACGGAATCTAAGTTCGGCCGGTCACTCCCACAAATGTAAATTACGGACGACGGCGCTGATGGCGGCAGCCTCTGCCGAAGGGAAGCGACTTGTAACTTAGCATCGGGAACCATGAATCTTTAGTATGTCAGTTGTTAGACGCGCCTGAACCGGGGTAAAGGCCGGAGCCGGTCGCAAAAATTCTGTAAATCTTTTTACCTTGGAATCAGTAACTTAGCTCCCCGTAGCTCCTTAGCCGCGCGCCGTGAAGTGTAAGGTGTGGTTGCCGGGATAAGGATTCCGCGGCCGTTCTTCCAGTTGGGATTTCTGGAAGGAAACGCCGTGTCAGTCCGCTCGGGATTCTGCTTCTCCGGTAGCCTGGAGTTGCGGTAAGCCGGTGGAGTCGACTCAACTCCACCGGTGTCTTTCTCAACTTGACGAAATATGTGCCGGTCAACACGAGTAACTCGAAAGGGTCGAATTACTTATTCCCGAGTTGTATTCCTCTCCGCCTTGCTGTCGATTTCAAACTTACGCCATTTCGATTTGTAGGAATCAGTTATACAAGTGCGGCGCTAAGGCAACGCTCAGCACCGAACGAAGA
Source organism: uncultured Bryobacteraceae bacterium (assembly GCA_964237255.1). Taxonomy (GTDB): domain Bacteria; phylum Acidobacteriota; class Terriglobia; order Bryobacterales; family Bryobacteraceae; genus JALYXI01. The sequence goes on along the minus strand of CAXSIG010000287.1, from coordinate 3,963 downwards.
ACCTATGGAGAGCTTACCCGGAAGAAATGGTCTGCGATTTTTTCAGAACGAGTCAGGTAAAGCGGTCATTTACGATAAAAGCTTCGGAAAAGTAGATCTCAGCACGTCCTAAGAGCCACTCATCTGTGTCTCTAATTCTTCCCAGTCGAACAGCGCCGCCCTAGTCCGCTTGACTTCCCCTAAACTCGTAGCCTATCGTAAACATTCGCTTTTACCGGGCGACGCTCTGCAAAGAAGCGATGCCGTACAAGAATCTATGAACCTCGGCGATCGGGAGACGGTGTACGTCGACCAACAACTCGAATCCACCCTCGACACCGTCGACCAAGCCGAAGCTCTCATTCTGGACACAGCCACGCGCGCGGGCTTTCACGAAGACGACCTGAATAAAATTTCCATGGCCGCCCGTGAATGCATGGTCAACGCCGTCGTTCACGGTAACCGTTACAATGCCAACAAGAAAGTGCATTTGCAGGTCTCCGGCGCAGGCGAATACATCCGCGTTCGCATCACGGACCAAGGCGACGGCTTCGATCTCGTTCATCGACGGCGTGCCACCCGCGAGCCTAAA
>CAXSIG010000287.1:0-3342 GCA_964237255.1 uncultured Bryobacteraceae bacterium | reverse complement strand
GCTCGCTCAGGAAAACCTGATGCGCCATTCCGGGCGCGGAATTTTCCTCATGCGCGCTTTTATGGATGAGGTGGATCTGAAGCCCGCCTCGCCTAACGGTACCGAAGTAATGCTGGTAAAAAAGAAGTCTACCCCCGAATAAGTTCCGAAGGAGAAACTACGATGAGTATGAAATTAAACACCCGCCAAGTGGATGGCATCACGGTCATGGACCTCGCCGGCCGTATCACGCTCGGCGAAGGTTCCAGCACCTTGCGCGACGCTCTCAAAGACGCGCTTGCAGCTGGAAACAAGAACATTCTGCTCAACTTGGGCGAGGTGTCGTATATCGATAGCTCAGGCATTGGCGAACTGGTCAGCGCCTTCACGACGGTCACCAACCAGGGCGGAAAGTTGAAGCTTAACGGCCTGAACAAGCGAATCAAAGACCTGCTGCAGATCACGAAACTCTATACCGTGTTCGACGTTTACGATGAAGAAGCCACGGCGCTTCGTAGCTTCAAGGAATAGCGACGACTGGCTAACCGCCGCCCACAAATTGCACGATTTCGAGTTGCGCCCCAGCTTCGATTACGCGTTGGGGCCACTCGGCTTTTTTCACGATAGTGCGGTTTAATTCCACCGCCACCCGGTCCGGAATGATGTCGAGCGATTCCAGGTATCGGAGCACCGTTAGCCCCGCCGTAATCTCCCGCCGCTCGCCGTTTACTTGCACTTCGATGTTTGACACTGGTTTTCCGAGGTTATTATAGTCATAGTTGCCAACCACAGCAGGCCAAACCTGGTTTCCGGTTCTCGTTCAGATCGTCATCGCCATGTCAGTCGCGGGCGCGATGATCGGTTTTTCGTTCCTTCTCGGCAAAAAGGTGCGGAACAAAGTCAAAGACCAGCCTTACGAATGCGGCATGGTTCCTACGGGCGACGCGCGCGAACGGTTCAGCGTGAAGTTTTATTTGGTTGCGATGTTGTTCATTCTGTTCGATATCGAGGCCATTTTTCTGTATCCTTGGGTGACCGTGTTTCGCGAACTGCGTATGTTCGCTTTTGTCGAAATGCTGATCTTCGTTGTTTTAGTTCTTTGCGGATTCTTTTACATCTGGAAAATGGGAGTGCTCGACTGGTCTACTGACACCGGGTCGAACCAAAACGCTCCCGACAAACGCTAAACGCCTGTGTTTCCCGAAAAATTTTCGCCTCTCGAAGGCGCAATTCTAAGCTCGAAGCATGATCGCGGCGAACTGACGCTGGATATTGCGCCGGATCGCATCGTGGATGCCTGCCGTTTTTTGAAGTATCAAGCTGGCTTTATTCGCTTGAGCGATCTGACCGCTATCGACCTTTACCCCGACGTACCCCGCTTCCAAATTGTGTATCACCTGCACTCGCTCGAACATAACGAACGGCTTCGTTTGAAAGTGCGCATTGCCGGTGAAGTAGATTCGGTGACGGAGATATGGCGTTCCGCGAATTGGTATGAGCGCGAAGTGTTTGACCTTTTCGGCGTGAAGTTCCGCAACCACCCGGAGTTGCAACGGATTCTGCTTCCTGCCGAATGGGATGGTCATCCGCTGCGCAAGGATTATCCGATCACAGGATCGAGAGTCTAACCATGGCTTCCGCATTTACCGTTTCCGAACAAGAGCAAGTCGGTCTTCGACAGGGCGACACCGGCTCGCGCAAGATGACCCTGAACATGGGTCCGCAGCACCCGTCCACTCACGGCGTACTCCGGCTTGAACTTGAACTTGTTGGCGAGATTATCCAGAGCGCCAAGCCTGATATCGGTTACCTTCACACCGGCATCGAAAAAGAGTTCGAGGTCAAGACGTATCAGCAGGGCGTCACGCTGACGGACCGCATCGATTATCTCGCGCCGCTGTCGAATAACCTCTGCTATTCGCTGGCTGTCGAGAAGCTGTTAGGCATTGAGATCCCCGATATGGCGCAGTGGCAGCGCGTCATGCTGGTGGAACTTACGCGCCTGAATAGCCACTTGGTTTGGTTGGGAACGCACGCTCTCGATATCGGCGCGATGAGCGTGTTCCTGTATTGCATGCGCGAACGGGAAGACATTCTGCGCATTTTTGAGATGTACTCCGGCCAGCGCATGATGACCAGCTACATCCGCATCGGTGGCCTGGCGCTTGCGCCTCCACGCGGCTGGCAAAAACGCATCAAGGCGTTCATCGACGGCTTCCCTTCGAAGATCGATGAGTACGAAGAGCTGCTCACCAACAATCGCATTTGGATCGGTCGGACCAAAGGCGTTGGTTTTATCTCCGTGGAAGACATGCTCGATCTCGGAGTAACCGGACCTATGCTGCGTGCTGCGGGTGTCAACTTTGATACGCGCAAGCAAGCGCCCTACTCCAGCTACGAGAAGTTCGATTTCACGGTTCCGGTTCGCACAGAAAACGACGTTTACGCGCGCTATCAGGTCCGAGTAGAAGAAATGCGGCAAAGCTCGCGCATCGTAAAGCAGGCTCTCGAAGGGATGCCGGAAGGAAACTTCCAGGCCGATGCGCCGGGCATCATGCTCCCGGAGCGCGAGAAAATGAAGACGCAGATGGAAAGCCTGATTTACCACTTCAAGATCGTGACGGAAGGCTTCCGCGTCCCGGAAGGAGAGGTGTATCAGGTGATCGAATCGCCCCGCGGCGAGCTCGGTTATTACGTGGTGAGTGACGGAACGGCCAAGCCGTATCGAGTCCACATTCACGGCCCCAGCTTCGGCAATTTGCAATCCATTCCCACGCTTGCGAAAGGTTCCATGATTTCCGACGTCATCGCATCCATGGGTTCCATGGACTTCGTTCTGGGAGATACCGACCGATGACGCTGTCCCCCGCCCTTGAGCAAAAATTTCAGTCTCTGCTCAGCAATTACCCCGAAGAGCGAAAGCGGAGCGCGCTCATTCCGATGCTGATGTATGGTCAGGACGAGTTGGGTTACTGCTCACAAGAACTGATGGAAGAGGTCGCGCGACGCGTTGGCGTAACACCGCTTACTGTTTCGGAAGTGATGTCGTACTATTCCATGCTTCACGCCAAGCCGCTTGGAAAGTATCACGTCCAGATTTGCACCAACGTAAGCTGCCAATTGACTGGAGGCGAAGAATTGTGGGATCAAGCCTGCAACAGACTGGGTATCGGGCACAAAGAAGCCACGGTGGACCATCTCATCTCGCTTGAAGAAGTTGAGTGCATGGGAGCTTGTTCCTGGGCGCCGGCCGTGCAAGTCAATTACGATTTTCATCACTTTGTTACCCCTGAGAAGCTGGACCAATTGATCGACGGAATCAAGAATGCCGTATAACGCCTCCCATCCGCTGGAAGTCAAGAT
>CAXSIG010000286.1:0-7182 GCA_964237255.1 uncultured Bryobacteraceae bacterium | reverse complement strand
CGCTTCTTCATATCGGCCACAGCGCACCGCTCCATCACTTCGTCGACGCGCTTCGAGATGTCGTTCGGGGGCAAACCCTTCAATTTGCCGACAAATTCCAAATACTCGTGGACAGCCATATCGGGATAAACAGGCGGGGTTTCGGGAAGGTAGCCGATTCGCTTTTTCACTTCCATCGGCTGCTCCAGCGTGTCGTATCCGGCGACGGATGCCTTGCCCGAACTGGGGGGCATGAAGCAAGTCAGGATGCGCATGGTCGTCGTCTTGCCCGCGCCGTTCGGTCCGAGGAAGCCGACGATCTCTCCCTTCCCGACCTCGAACGAAATGTTGTCCACGGCCACATTGCGGGCGTAGCGCTTCGACAAATTTTCAACCTTGATCATAGGTGACTGTTGTTGGCAGGGCTCGCCTCCTTCAAAGCGGGAAGCGTAACTCCATTAGAAACTTTAACATGACGAAGAGAGTGGCCGGACTTGAGCTGTGACACCCACTCTATTCTCATTCCCCGTTCGAGGTAGACTGCGCCGACTGTATGTTCTCGGCGCAACGTTGCAAGAGAAAACACAACATCTCGATTTCTTCTCTCTTCAATCCGGCTGTCATCGTCTTTTCCACTCCGCCCACCGTGTCATTTGCGTGTGCCAGCACCTGGATACCTCTGCTCGTCAGCTCGCTTTGCCGGATACGCCCGTGAGTTGGATGGGGGTCGCGCCGCAAAAGTCCGATTCTTTCCAGGTTCGCTACAATCCCCTGCATGCTCTGGGCTGTGACGAATGCACCACGGGCGAGCGATGCATTCGAAATACCCGGTTGAAGTCGAACTGCGGATAGGACGTTGTACTGCGGGGCAGTCAGTCCAAGCGGACCCAGTTGCTCGTCCATGCTCGTCCGAAGAGCATGTTGGGCCCGTTTGAGCAGGTAACCAACACGGTAGGCCATCGGCTGTTCTTTGTTTCCGCTTGTGCGCATTTCTCTCCACTTGACATATAAGGTTCCTTATATTTAAATATAAGGAACATGACAACATCATATCGAGATCCTTCCAGGCCAGAGCGGAACACAACGACTTTGGACCCAGAGAGCAAGTGCCTGACATTCATCAATACATTCACCGTCGAGCCGGACAAGGCAGAACGCTTGCTAGAGGCTTTGAAGCACGCTACGGAAAAACTTTTCCGGCATCAACCGGGCTTCATTTCAGCGAATCTCCACTTAAGCCGCGATCTGCGCAGGGTCGTAAATTATGCTCAGTGGCGTTCCAAGGAGGACTACTCTGCCATGAGCCAACGGCCCGAAGTCCAGGCGCACATGAAGGAAGCAGCAGCCTTGGCCCTTGGGTTCGAGCCCGTTGACTACGATCTTCGCGACGTCGTCGTTGCCGACGAGCGGGAGTAAACGGAGATACGGCTTGTCAAAAATACAACACACAGGGCGAAAGCATTGGATCGGCGTTGCGAGTCTCGAACACGTGCTCGCGGCTGTTCATGGGTGCTTTTGTCAGGTTAGCCATGGGAAAGAGGCTCCGGTCCGCCGGATGAAAGCCGGTGACGTAATCATCTACTACTCCCCTCGGCAATCAATGAACGGCGACATTCTCCGGGCGTTCTCCGCAGTGGGGCAGGTTCTTGACGACGAACCGTACCAAGTCGAGCAAGCACTCAACTTCAGGCCTTTTCGCCGAAAGACCCGCTATTTCAAGAGCAAACACGCACCGATCGAGCCGCTCCTCAAAACGCTTGAGTTCACGCGGGAATCGAACAATTGGGGTTTCGCGTTTCGCAGGGGCATGTTCCCCATCAGCAAGGAGGACTTCATCGTAATCGCGGAAGCAATGCAGATCAAAACGCTGAGCGGCGCCTGCGGAGGTGGGACGGCGCAAAACGGTAGGTTCCCGAAAGGTGACAGTAAGCTTCTCAGGCTTGAGAAGCCGGCTTGCGCCGAAATCTCAGTCATGGATAGCCCAGTCTGATCTATCAAACGTTTCGCGCGTTGCCGTTTCGCTTGAGGCGAAATCGCAGAGCGTGACCGCATTTGCTAACGTAGCCTGAGCTGGGAGGAAATCGTCATGAAAGCGAAATGGGTGGTTTTAACGGGTTTGTTTTTTCTGGTATGCGCCGCCCGAATTCTGATCGGACAGGAGAAGGAAGACCGGACGCTGTTATCGCACGAACAGATGACGGCCATCATCAATGAGGTTTCGGGCGAGCGCGCCATGCATCATGTTCTTGAACTGGTTCCGTATCAATTTGTTCGCCCGCCGTCCGAATATCAAACTCACTTCCGTGAGGCGGAAGTCATGGCGAAGTTTGCCAAGGAATACGGCTTCAGCAACGTAGCAATTGAAGATTATCCCAACGGCCAAACCTATCAGCCTGTCGTGGGTGAACTGTGGACCACCACGCCAAAAGTCACAAAGATCTTCGACATTCACGACATTCCGGAAGCGCTTGCTTCGACGAATGCCAATGGGGATATCAGTGGCGATCTGATCAGTGTGGGACAAGGTACGAATCAGGACTTCGTGGGTAAAGAAGTCAAGGGTAAATTCGTGCTTTCGCTCGCACCCAACGGTCTTGCCGCCACCTACAACCGCGCGGTGGAATTCGGCGCCATCGGTGTCATCGGCATCAGCGCGATCGGGGCCGGGGACCGCGCGACGGACTACGCGAACGCAATCGTTTGGACAACCGTGAACGCAAAACCGAATACCGCTGCGTGGGCCGTATCGCCGAAAGCGGCGCGCGAGCTCGAAACGATGGTCAACAGCGGAAACAAGGTCACCATTCGATCCGTGACCAAGACCGAACAAGTACCTAACAAACAGGAAATCGTTCATGCCGAAATTCCAGGCGATGGCAGCACCACCCAGGAAGTAGCAATTGGCGGACACCTCTTCGAGTCGTACATCAAGCAAGGCGCCAACGACGATAATTCCGGTTGCGCTTTGACCCTGGAAATCGGGCGTGCCTACCTCAAGCTGATTGCCGAGGGTAAGCTGCCGCGTCCCAAGCGGACGATCAACTTCAACTGGGTGCAGGAGATCAGCGGCACTAACGCCTGGTTCAAGGCGCACCCGGAAAAGCAGAAGGTCCTCATCGGCGATTTGAATTTCGATATGGAAGGAATTCGCTTGACGCAGAGCCGCAGCTTTTGGCTACTCCAGCGCACCCCGGACACTTTCCCTTCGTATCTCAACGATATTGCGCAGAGCATGATGGAATATGTCGCCGAAATTTCACGGGAACGTGTTCGCTACCGGAGAGGTTTAAATGGCTACGGCGCTTCGCAGCCGGTAGACTCACCCAACGGAAGCACGGACGCGTTTTATATCAAAATCGATAAGCACTACGGCTCCAGCGATCACGTAACTTACATGCAGCACGGCATTCCCGCTGTCATGTTTATTACCTGGCCGGACATGTGGTATCACTCGTCGCAAGATACGCCGGACAAGCAGGACTCGACGCAGTACAAACGTGCTGCATCCGTCGGTACCGGAGCATTGGTCGCTCTTGCGTCCGGTACGGATGAGATGGCCGCCCGGATTGTCAGTGAAAACATGGGACGCGGACTGTCGAGGATGGGAGAGTCGCACACCAAGGGGCTAGGCTATATGGCTGACGCGACGGATGCCGCGACGTTGACGGATGGATACAAGGAAGCGAGGATCACCATTCTCCATCAAGCGGAAGTCGAGAAGGGCGTTGTGAGCTCTGCAAATGTCTTATGGACCAACGTTGACAACGGTAAAACAAAAACGGCAGCTTTTGTGCCGCTGATCGACACGCGCGCTTCCGGGCTGTTGAATGAAGTGAAAGCAGCTTACCAATTGCAGGCCATGCAGCGAGGCGTGCCGGCTTCAGAACCCTCCATGACGGCGCAGGAACGCGAGGCAGCCAATCTTATGGTCGAATCCGTGGGCGATGCTGGCGGACGCGGTGGTGGTGGCGGCGGTGCCGGCGGCGGAGCTCGGGGCGCTGGTGGAGGGGGTGGTGGTGGTGGCGGGCGCGGCGGTCCTCCCGCTGGTCCCGCGCTTCCGACGGAAATGAATGCCGAGTTCACAATCCTGCTCGGTCAACACAAAACGGCGCTTGAGATTCGTGACTTCTTATCCGGGGAATTTACGCCGCTGCCGCTTGCCGATTTGATGACGGTCCTCCATGCACGAGAAGTCGCCGGCACGGTCAAACTTGTACGAAAAGCGGGTAAATAGGAAAGACTATCCAAATCGTCAAGAGCCCCGCGCACATGGGGCCGGGGGCGTGGATATGCCTGCCTGAGCGGACGCGCAAGATGCTCAATTGGGAGCCGACTAGACCGGGCGTGATTGAGGATCTGACGAATGTAAAGTATCTCTGACGAGTTTTGAAGACGTAAGGAGAGTCGTACCGGCGAACGGGTTCCCCCACCAGAATCTCCATCCCAGCCGGCGCCGTTCTACACTCGGCGCACCGAGCGCCCGCAAGGCGTCTTCGTAAAGGGCCGTGGCGCGAATATCCGCGATCACCATCCTGCCACCCGGTTTCAAGACACGATAGCCTTCCGCAATCGCGCGTTTGCGATCGGCATTCAAGCGAATGTTATGAATGGCAAGGCTTGAGACCACGATGTCGAAAGTGCTGTCCGGAAACGGAAGTGCGCGCATGTCACCAGTCTCGATCTGTACACGGTCGCTGACACCTTCTAGGGACGCGTTGCGCAGAGTAACATCCATCGCGTTGCCAGACTGATCCTTCTTGCTCCAGATATCGACACCGGTTACTAAACCCGTGGTTAGTCTATGGGCGACCGCTGTCAGCACAGCACCTCGGCCGCAACCCATATCCAGCACCTGTTCGTCACCGCGAAAGTGACAGTTATCTAAAATTCGTTGCCACTCGATAAACTTGCCGCGCCTGGTCGTGTAAAGGAAACAGGTGGTGTTCGCGAGAAAGAAGAGGAATGAAAATGTCATCCGCATAGCGGGACGCGTCGTTCCTTGCCACCAAAGTGTTGCAGCGCCAATACCCGCTCCCAGGGACAAGAAGCCGAAAATCAGAGGAAAGTAGGGCGCGTCATAGCCGTAGTCACCGCGTTGCACACGAACGATTGTAAGTTACGGTGGTTGGTGTAAGTTAAACAACTGCATCGCTCCATCATTTGCCCTCCGTGAATGAGAAAGCTTCCACTAGACTCCACGGACCGCCAAGGTATCGCCAAAGATCCAGACCTTCGAAGAGCAGCGGCTGTGGTTTGAACTCGCGATTCAGTGCGCCCAGTAGCGCTCTTGCCTTCTCGGGAGTGACCTTGTTTTGCACGGTAATATGGAGGCGCGGAGTTTGACGGTCTTGTGCGGTCAGTTCGCTATACCAGAGCTGCGCCAAGTTGGAGCGCAGAGAAACAAGCTTCGGGCAATCAACGACAAACGCCACACCTCTGCCCAGAGATTGCAGCTTGGATGTCCATCCTTCCACCGGTGGTTCACGACGGGTTATTTCGTGCAGTTGCGGCTGAATTAGGTCCCTGTTTGCGTGAGGCAAGGCATGAAACAAAGTGAGATGCGCCTGAATAAAATTCCGTTCAGGTGGGAAATGCCGCTCGCGAAGCTGATCGAAATACATCTGAGTATCGGGTTGCAGCCGGGCAGTGAGGATCAGCGGTTCCACGGTTGGCTGACTAAATTACCACCACAACCCGCCCCGGATGTGCCGGGTGGTCGGTGAGTTCGTGAGCGCGGGCGATCTCGGCCAGCGGAACCCGTTCTCCAATCGGAAAGCCGGACCAGCCAGCCTCTAACGCGGCATTGAGATCGTGAGCGGCAGCTGTCTTTGCCGCAGGCGGAAAGTCGTCGCTGCCTAGAAAATTCAGTTGGATATTCTTGAAGACCATGGGCCAGAACGGGATGACTGGCTCTGCACTGTTCGTGGCGTAAGTCGCGAGCGTGCCACCCGACTTCAGCATTGCAACATCCCGTTCGATGTTCGCTGCGAAGGCAACTTCTACAATGTGGTCGACGCCGTTTGGCGCCACTGCTTTGACTCTTTCAATCAAGTCGCCATCATTGATGAGGACATCATTCGCTCCGCTGCGTCGGGCGATCTCCTCCTCGCCGACGGAGCGAACTGTGCCAATAACGTACGCGCCCTCGAAACGTGCCAGTTGCACAGCACACAGTCCTACTGAGCCCGCTGCCCCTTGGACCAATACCGTCTTGCCGCTGACCGGTCCCGCGACATGCACGGCGCGATGAGCCGTTATTCCTGGGATGCCCAGACAGGCGCCGATCTCGAACGAGATGTTCTCGGGTAGGAGAACTACATTCTCCACCGGAATAACCGTGAACTCAGCCGCCGTCCCGAATGGGCGGTAGGATTGCGCGCCAAAGCACCACACGCGTTTGCCAAGCCAATCCTGAGACACGCCAGAGCCGGGACAGTCCACGGTTCCGGCTCCGTCGCTATGCGGGATAACGCGGGGATATGGCATGCCAAGCCCGAAAACGTCTCCTCGCTTCTTCGTGTCGCCGGGATTAATACCCGAGGCGGCGACGCGAATGCGAACCTCGCCTGGGCCCGGTGTGGGATCGGGCATCTCGCCAAGCGTTAATACGTCTCGAGGTGGCCCCTGTCTTTCGTACCAAGCTGCCTTCATGGAATCTCAGGCGTTGCACTCTTGCTGCCTTTCACTCATCCGACCGGGCGAGATAAGTAGCTCCTAGATAGCCATGTCGATATCGGCATAGATCCGGCGAACAGGAAGTTGGCATCCAATCCACGGAAGATCCAGCACAGCGTTCCGGTCTGAGATGACTTTGACATCCCAATTGTTGCTGGAGATTCGAACGCCCAATTCGAGTGAGACCGGCTCCTGTTCGATAAAAAGATAGCCCCCGAGAGAAGGAATTCGCGGTAGTGGCGGAGCTTGAAGCCGAAATCGTGAGAACGCGTCGAATTCGAGAGAATCTCAACCACGAATACCGGATTGGCCAGCGTGTCGGCAACATTGGGAACAAATTGGAAAGGTGGGCACGCTACTAACAGATCCGGATAAGCGATGAGACGTTGTGAATCGATCGCGACTCGCAAGCGGGAACCAAACACTCGGCACGCTTTTCCCTTGAGCTGCTCGGATAGCATCCCGAACAAGCTACTGGCGATCAGGTTGTGATCGAAACTGGAGCCCGACATGGCGACAATTTCGCCA
>CAXSIG010000285.1:5365-7187 GCA_964237255.1 uncultured Bryobacteraceae bacterium | reverse complement strand
AGTATAAAGCGGAGGAGGTCGACCACCCAACCGCCGCGCTTATCAACGACCTGAAACAACGCGGCATGTTGGATGACACCATCGTCATCTTCGGCGGTGAGTTCGGCCGCACCCCGATGTCGCAAGGTGGCGATGGCCGCGACCACCACATCAAAGGCTTTTCCTACATGATGGCGGGCGGCGGTATCAAGCCCGGAATGAGTTACGGCGCGACGGATGAGTTAGGTTACGCGGCCGTAGACAATCCGGTAAGCGTTCATGATTTTCATGCCACGATGCTGTATCTGTTAGGGATCGATGCGGCTGCCATGACGGTAAAATATCAAGGGCTGGATGTGCGTCTCACCGGCCCGCAAGGTGGACGAGTGGTCCACGAGATTCTGAGCTAACGGCCCCGACTCACAGCAACAGCGCCAAAGCCGCCGCCGACATCAGCACGCCGCACAGCATCCCGGTCCATTTCAGAAGCGGCGAGTTTACGTGCTCGCCCATTACGGTCGAATCGCTCGTCAGAAGCACCACCAAGATCACCAGAGGTGGTGCTAAGATACCGTTCACCACTGCCGACCAGAACAACATCTTGACCGCGTTCAGCCCGATGTAATCCAGTCCGAGACCAATCACCAATGACCCCGCGATCACCGCATAGAATCGCCGGGCGAGCTTAGGCTTGCGATTCAGAGACGGACGGCCCCAATGCGCCGCTTCCGCTAAAGCATAGGCGCTCGATCCCGCCAACACCGGAATGGCCAGAATGCCCGTCCCTACTAGTCCCATGGTGAATAGAATGTACGCGCCATTTCCGGCAAGTGGACGCAAGGCTTCGGCGGCTTGCCGGGCTGTTTCGATACTGGTTACACCGTGCGCATGTAGCGTGGTGGCAGTGGTCAGGATAATGAAGTACATGACCAGGTTGGAGAAGAACATTCCGGTAAAAACATCGGTTCTGGCGCAGCTCAACTCTTCGCGCGTGGCTCCCCGGCGTTTGGCCAACGTGTTCCGCCCGCTTGCGCGCTCCTCTTCCACCTCCTGAGCGGCTTGCCAAAAGAACAGGTAAGGCGAAATTGTAGTACCCAGAATTCCCACAAGAATGGCTATGTAAGTCCGCGACCACTCAATTTTCGGAAACAACGTAGCTTTCAGCGCGCGTGGCCAATCGGGATGTGCCAGAAACGCGGTGATGATGTAAGCGAACAACACCATGGTGAGCCATTTAAAGATCTTTGCGATGGTCCGGTAAGAGGTCCAGAACAAGAGCGACACAATCAACGCGGCAAATACGAAGCACCAGATACTCGAAGGAACCGGTGTTACCATTTGCATCGCGTCCGCCATACCCGCCAGGTCAGCCGCAATGTTGAAGACATTCGCCACAATCAGCAGCAGGCAGGAAGACCACAGGACCCATCGCGGATAACGCAACCCAATCACTCCCGCAAGCCCCCGCCCTGTGACTAAGCCAAGACGCGCGCACATCAACTGCACCGCTGCCATCAACGGGAAGGAAAACAATGCCGTCCACAGACCGGCGAAACCTAATGCCGCGCCAGTAACCGAGTAAGTCGAAATGCCCGAAGGATCGTCATCCGCCGCACCGGTAATCAGGCCGGGTCCCAGGCCTCGGAAAAAGCGCTTCGCCGTTCCCACGTGCGTTTCAAGCATCGGCTTATCTTAGTGCATCCCGCTCTCCCGCCCTACAATCTAATTTGGCCCGCAAACTCGTCCAGGTAAATGCGCGCGACAACGTCGCCATCGTCGTGGACCCCCAAGGCGCTCGCGCAGGCGATCGTCAACCTCGAGTCGGTCGCCGCGCCGGCGGGCG
>CAXSIG010000285.1:0-5355 GCA_964237255.1 uncultured Bryobacteraceae bacterium | reverse complement strand
CATTGTTGTTGACCCCGAAGGCGTCCGCGCCGGCGACGACCTCGGGGGCGGATTCCATGCGGCGGAAGCGATTCCGCAATCCCACAAAGCGGCCCTCCACCCGCTAGCACCCGGCGATGCGATCATCCGTTATGGCGAAGTTATCGGCCAAGCGAATCGTTCGATAGCGCAAGGTTCGTGGATCCGCGAAGACATGCTCACGCTGCCGGTCGCTCCCGCTCTCGATTCACTCTCTCTTGCGACGGCCGTTCCCGCACCGCTCCCACCCATTACTGGAATCATCTTCGATGGGTACCCGAACGGAGACGGCACCTACGGAACGCGCAATATTCTCGGCCTTGCCACTACTGTGCAATGTGTAGCGCCCACGGTTGATCACGCCGTTGCCCGAATCCGCACTGAACTTCTGCCGCGATTTCCGAATGTCGACGGTGTAGTCGCGCTCACTCACACCTATGGCTGCGGCATCGCGATCGACGCACCCGGCGCGGCTATTCCGGTAGCAACTCTCAAGAACATCGGCCTCCACCCAAATGTAAATGCCAAGCCGTTGATCGTCAGCCTCGGCTGCGAGAAGCTTCAGCCCGCGCGCCTTTTCTCCTCGGATTTCCCGGTAATGGGCGGCCAGGAAAATGTCATTCGCCTTCAGGACAACCTGGGCTTCGCAGCAACCGTCTCAGTGATTCTGGAAGCGGCGGAGAAGCGATTATCCGAACTGAACAGGCGCCAGCGGGTCGCTTGCCCCGCATCCGGCTTAATCGTAGGCCTTCAATGCGGCGGCAGCGATGCGTTCTCCGGTGTTACTTGCAATCCCGCTGTTGGTATAGCAGCTGACCTTCTTGTCCGCGCCGGAGCGACAGTCATGTTCTCCGAAGTGACGGAGATCCGCGATGCCGTTCACCTCCTCACACCTCGATGCGCCACACCCGATGTGGCCCAAGATCTTATCCGCGAGATGCGTTGGTATGACGACTATCTCGCGCGTGGCGGCGCGGATCGTAGCGCCAACCCGACGCCAGGCAACAAGCGTGGCGGTCTTTCGAACGTAGTGGAGAAGGCACTCGGGAGCGTAGCGAAGGCAGGCTCCAGTGCGTTGCAATCGGTTGCCACTCACGGCGAACGGGTAGGCCCCGGACGCGGGCTGGTCTTTGCAGCGACACCCGCCAGCGATTTCATCTGCGGCACCCAGCAACTTGCTTCCATGAACGTCCATGTCTTCACCACCGGCGAAGGCACGCCTTACGGCCTGGCCATGGTTCCGGTAGTGAAAGTTTCTTCCCGCACGTCGTTAGCCGAGCGCTGGCACGATCTCATCGATATCGATGCCGGCCGCATCGCGACCGGTGATGCCGGCATGGAACAAGTCGGCCTCGAAATCTTTCAGTTCATCCTCGATACCGCGAGCGGAAAACGCAAAACCTGGAGTGAGCATTGGGGTTTGGGCAACGCGCTCGCTCCATTTAATCCCGGTCCTGTGACGTAACGTCCGCTATACTGTTGGCGAGTGCCTCTCCCGATTGCCCTCAACATCGCTTGGGGATTGATCGCGTTTGCGGCGGTGCTGTTGTTCGCACTGTCGGAACGGTGGAGTTCGTGCGTTCCACGCGGCGGTAAGGCCAAGCGGTGGGTTGCTGTACTATTAGCGGTCTGCTTCCTGTTTCCCTGCGTTTCTGCAAGCGACGATATTCTTGGACTCTCGAATTTACGGCATGACAAGGAGCGCAGTCCCGCTCCCAGCAAAATAGCATTGCAGTTGGATCGCGTTCTCCAAGGTTTAGAGAACCTCCAAATCGCATCTAGCTTCATTTTTTTCCTCACACTCTGTTGTGTCGGCCTCGTGTTTGTTTCGGAATTTCGAAACGTCGCGCGCCGTGTTCCCTGCCTGATTGGCCGCGGTCCTCCCGTCTCCGCTTAGCAACTTCGCGTTTCATTCAATAAAGTCCAAACAAGGGAGAACGTGTGAGAAGTCGCCATTGGCGACCGCTTACCGCGCTCCTCATTCCCGGAATGATGCTGGCGCAAATACCGCCGCAGCAAGCATTCACGTGGAACGAGGTTCGGGAGCGGTTCAGACTAAACAATCCAAGCCTTTTAGCCGGAGCGCTAAACATTGAGGAGAGCCGCGCGAATGAGATCACCGCCGGTCTTCGGCCTAACCCGGAGGTGGGGTTCATCGCCGATGAATTCCGTATCTTTCATCCGAATCCGCTGCAGCCTTTTCAGAACGCGCAGATCACCCCTACCATCTCGCAGCTTTTCGAACGGCGCAATAAACGGCAACTTCGAATCGCTAGCACCAGCCTGGTCACACAAGTTTCGCGAACAGATCAGTTGGATCTCGAACGAAACTTAACCTTCAATCTGCGCGATTCTTTCAACCGCGTCTTACAAGCCAAAGCACTCTTCCAACTGGCGAAGGACAACCTGGATTATTACGACCGCGTGGTGCAGGTGAATCGGGATCGTCTGCAGGCCGGCGACATCTCGCGCGTCGATTTCGTCCGGGTAGATCTTCAACACAGCCAGTTCGAAAACGATCTCATCACCGCGCAGATCAATCTGCGGACCGCTAAGATCCAATTGCTAGCGTTCATGAACGATCGTCGGCCTATTGATTCGTTCGATGTCTCGGGACCTTTCGATTTCGTCGAACGGCTCCTGGTCCCCGGCGAACTGCAGCGACAGGCTCTCGATCTTCGACCCGATCTTCAAAGCGCCCGAACGCAAGTGGAGCGCGCCCGCGCCGACCATCGTCTCGCGATAGCGAACGGCTCTGCGGATCCCACGCTCGGTCTGGAGTATCAGCGGACGCAGGCGGACAATACGCTGGGCGTCTCCGTGTCGTTCCCGCTCCGGATCTTCGATCGCAATCAGGGCGAGAAGGCTCGAACGTCGCTGGTTATCCAGCAGAATGAGCGCAACCGGCAAGCCATCGAAGCGAATATCATTCGCGACGTAGACAGCTCGGTGGCCAGCTTGGATAACGTTGTCATCTTGTTAAAGTCTTACCGCGACAGGTATACGCCGGAAGCAAACGAGATTCGCGACAAAATCAACTTCGCATTCACGAATGGGGGCGCATCCCTGTTGGATTTTTTGGATGCACAGCGCAGTTACCGCGATACGCAGGTGGCGTATCTGAACTTAGTTTGGAACTACTACACGGCCGCGAATCAATTGAACTTCGCCGTAGGCCAGGAGGTGATCCAATGATGTTGCGAATCGTTAGCGTGTTGGCCGTTTCTTTGGCCTCCGTGGGTTGCAAGAAGGAAACCGCCGCGGTTCCGGAGCCGGAAGTGAAAGTAGTGGAAGCGAATTCCACGGATACGCTTACCGTACCCAAACCGGAGCAGTTTCCCTTGGTCGCCGTGGAGCTTCGCGCGACATCGTCGGAGACGCACGTCACGGGAGTCGTTGCTCCGGATGTAAACAGGACGGTTCCCGTGAACGCCCTGTTGAGTGGACGCGTCACTGCGATTCGGGCGCGCTTGGGCGACACCGTGAAGAAGGGCCAGGTACTGTTGAACGTTGCGAGCCCGGACCTGGAACTGGCTTTCTCGGACTATCAAAAATTTCAAGCCGATGCCGCGTTGGCGAAAAAACAATTGGAACGGGCGAAGCTGTTGTTTGACCACGGCGCGCTTGCCGCAAAGGAAGTGGAAATTGCGCAGAGCACCTATGACAAAGCTCTGGTAGATGTAAAAGCATCTTCTGAGAGGATCAGGATTCAAGGCGGTAACCCGGACTCTATCTCGAACACATTCGAAATTCGCGCTCCTGTGAGCGGCACCATCACGGCACAAAATACCGCCGCGTCAGCCAGCATTAAGACTCCCGACAACGCTCCGGACCTGTTCACGATTTCCGACCTCTCCCGTGTTTGGGTTCTCTGCGACGTTTATGAAAATCTCTTGGCGGGCGTACGCCTGGGCGACACCGCATCGGTCGTACTGAATGCTTATCCGGACCGCACCCTGCATGGTCGCGTCAGTAACATCTCTCAGGTCTTGGACCCCGCGACCCGCACCGCGAAGGTACGGTTGGAGCTCGATAATTCAAACGGCATGTTGAAGCCCGGCATGTTCGCCACGGTCACCTTCTTCTCGCAAAGCAAGCGGAATCGAGAAATCATCCCCGCCACGGCGGTCATTCGGCTTCACGACAAAAGCTGGGTTTATAAAGCCGATGGCGAGGGCCGCTTCAAACGTGTGGAAGTACAGGCAGGAGCTGCGCTAGAGGGCGGCCAACAGGAAATCCTCGGCGGCTTGGCGCCCGGCGATAAGGTGGTGAAAAACGCGCTAGCCCTTTCGAGCGCGGGGGACCAATCGTGATCGGAAAGCTGATCGATTTCTCTCTTGAAAACAAGCTGGTTGTTCTCGCTCTGGGCGTATTAATGCTGCTGGGCGGCTACGCGGCATTTCGTGTGTTGCCCGTCGAAGCGTATCCCGACGTCGCCAACACCTGGGTTCAGGTGCTTACGCAGTGGCCGGGGCACGCGGCGGAAGAGGTAGAGCAGCAGATCACGATTCCCGTTGAGACACAAATGAACGGAGTGCCGAACCTGACCAGCTTGCGTTCGTCTTCGCTGTTTGGATTGTCGGTAGTCACCATGGTGTTCGAAGACGGAACGGATACCATTTTCGCGCGCCAGCAAGCAATGGAGAAGTTGACGCAAGCGGTCCTGCCGCCGAACGTCACCCCTCAACTCGGGCCGAACTATAGCCCGGTAGGACAGATCATGTTCTACACGCTGGAGAGTACGAACCCGCAATACGACCTGATGGATTTAAAGAGTCTGCAGGACTGGGTGTTGGAAAAGCAGTTTAAGAGTGTTCCCAATGTGGCGGATGTCTCGAGCTTCGGCGGTACTACGCGCGAATATCAGGTGCTCATCGATCCCGACAAACTGGTGAGCTACGGATTAGGCATCGCTCAGGTGGAGCAGGCGCTCACAAACAACAACATCAACGCCGGCGGTAGCTTTCTGGAATACGGACATCAAGCGCTCAACGTCCGAGCCGTGGGGCTGATTCGCAACACGGACGATATCGGCCTGACCCTGCTAAAGAGCCAAAGCGGCACACCGGTCCGCGTTCGCGATGTGGCGGTGGTTACGCAGGGACCGAAGATTCGTCTCGGTCAAATCGGCCGCGCGGTTCATCATCTGAACGGACGCGTTGTGGACGAGCCGGACGTGGTGGAAGGCGTGGTTCTGATGCGCAAGGGCGCGTTGCCGGATCGCACGCTAGAGTTGATTCACGACAAAGTCAAACAGCTGAACGAGACGATTCTGCCAAATGGTGTGAAGGTGGTTCCTTACCTGGATCGTAGCGATCTGGTCCACTTCACCACCCA
>CAXSIG010000284.1:0-7196 GCA_964237255.1 uncultured Bryobacteraceae bacterium | reverse complement strand
TCTCCGGTTTCGCTCCAGATTCCAATTGGCGGCGCGGTCACTCGTCCGCCATCCAGCAATTGAGGCATCGGGTCCGCCCGGACCAACCCACCCCAGGTCCGCTTTCCAATCAACGGCCCGACCCCCATTTTTCGAAAGTAATACGGCATGGCATCGCCGCCCGAACCGGCATATTCATTCACCAGCATTACCTTGGGACCGAATATGGCGCCGTACGGCATTACTTCGCGTTCGCCTTCCCGGCCTTCGACAAAGTTCATCAGCGGCCGCCGGAGGTAATCGACAACATAGTCGGCAAGAGCGCCGCCTCCATTGAAACGCTCATCCACAAGAACCGCCGTGCGATTCAACTGAGTGAAGAAGTAGCGATTAAACGCGGAGAATCCCCCGACAGAAGTATCAGGAAGGTAAATGTAAGCGATCTTCCCGCCGCTCATCTTGTCCACCAGCCGTCGGTTGTCTTCAATCCAAGCCAGGTTTCGCAGCCCTAATTCGTTGTCCACCGGAACCACAGTTACTTCACGTGAACCTGTCCCCGCGGGGTCCGCGCCCACCCGCAACACCACTGATTTTCCCGCCGTCGCTTCCAGAAGCTGGTCGATATCCTGCGGCGGCAATAAATCCACCCCTCGAACCGAGAGCAGATATTCGCCGGCTGCTACCCCAACGCCGGGCTGCGTCAAAGGAGCGCGCAACTGCGGATTCCAGCTCTCTCCGCTATATACCCGCGAGAACCGGTAACGGCCATTTTCGATCTTGTAATCCGCGCCCAATAGTCCGCCCCGCACGCGCCTTGGGTTCGGCTGGTCCCCGCCTCCAACAAAAAGGTGGCTCACGCTAAGCTCACCCAACATCTCCGCGAACAGATAGTTCAGGTCGCCCCGGCTGGAAACGGACGCAAGCCAAGGCTCGTACTTCTTTTCCGTGGCTTCTATATTGAGGCCGTGATGGTTCGCGTCGTAGAAGAAGTCCCGCTCGCCCCGCCACGCTTCCTGATACATCTCGCGCCACTCCGCTACCGGATCGATACGGATTTCCATTTGTTCCAGCTTGAGAGTTCCCTCCCCCGGCTTCGGAGGCGCGCCAACGGGAAGAATGCTCCATGCAGGCCCTTTGCGGACCAGCATCTTTTCTCCGTTGAACGAAACATCGAAGGAGAAGACGCCGTCAGTAAGCGTGTCTTCCTTGCGCGTCGTCAGATCGAATTTATGAACGGTAACCGTGGAGGGACTGGGAACGGCAAAATTAATCGGCATGCGCTCGACCGCCAGAAGGATTCCAGCTTTGCCGACAAAAAGTCCCACATAGTTGCGCGGAGGAGGTGGAAGCGCAATCGTCCGCTGCGCGATATTGTCGAGATCCACCACCACTGTTGGCTCCGCTTTCTTGTCGTCGGGCTTGCCTGGCTTCTCGTCGGATGGTTTCTTCGCTTCTTTCTTATCCTCGACCGGCTTCTTGTCATCGTCCGGTTTCTTTTCATCCGCCACTTTCTCGTCATCGCTTTGAGGCGCGAGTGGAGACGCCTGTTTCTTATCGAGAACCACACAATAAAGCGAGCTGGTCTCGCTGCGGCCAAACGTGGAAAGACCCTGTCCCTGCGTCGGACCGACATCGGTGCTGTCGGTGATTGGCTTGGTTTGAGCAGTCTCAAGTGAATATAAGAACGCGCCAATCATCCGGTTCGGCAGCGCCTTGGTGTAAGCGATCCACTTACTATCCGGAGACCATGCCGGGTCTTGACGATTCAGCTGCGCATAAGTGGAATCGGTATCGACCTTTACGGGAGTGCCTTTGTCCAGCACAAGGTACCAGACCGTCAGGTGCTTATCGCAATAAGCGATCTTCTTACTATCAGGAGACCAGACAGGTGCGTAGTAGAACGACGGCTTGGCAGAAAGTGAATACTCACGCGCCGGCGTCTTACCATCCTGCGCGACCACATACAAAGCATTCTCACCGGACTTATCTGAAAAGTAAGCGACCGACTTTCCATCGGGAGACCAAGCCGGAGATCGCTCATGAGCTGCCGACGTGTTTGTCAGGTTGCGCATGTCCCCCTTCTCCACGGGCACGGTAACGATATCTCCCCGCGCTTCGAAGACGGCGCGAACTCCCGTCGGAGAAAGTCCACCGCTCCGAATGGCGGAGGCTGCCGAAATAAAACGCGGACGCACCTCCGGCAGGTCGCCCGAAAGCGTAATTTCCTGCTTCTGCGCTTTGCCCGTTTTCAGGTCGTAGAGATAAATAGTCCCAAACTGTTCATAGGCGATCACTCCCTGCGTCGCCGATGCCCACTTGAGATCGAGCCCCGTGTTGTGCACCAGTTCGCGCACCTGATGTTTTGCCACGTCGTACTGAAATAGGGTGAAGGGGCCGTTGCGATCCGAAAGGAAATAGACGGAGTTGCCCAGCCAGAGGGGATTGAAGTCGTTCGAGTTTTCACGGGGAAGTTTCTCTACCGTGGAATCGCTAAGCTTCGCGAGAGAAATGTAAGAGGTGCGGCCGCCGCGGTACCGCTTCCAGATGGAGAACGCCGGTGCCAGCGGCGTGTAAGCGATTCGGGAACCGTCGGGCGAATACGAGCCGGATTCCGCTTGAAACAGCGGCACGGGTTCCGTCAAGCCGCCATCGCGAGGCACGGTGAACAGCTGATTCGTATTGTTGGTACTCTTCCGGCGGGAACGAAAAAGCACACGCGCTCCATCCGGGGTCCAGCCGACGGCAACATCGGGATCGGGATGCCAGGTCAGCCGCTTCGGCACCCCGCCGGTAGCTGGGATTGTAAAAACATCGACGTTCCCGTCATACTCACCCGTAAAAGCGACGGTTTTTCCGTCAGGCGAGAAGACTGGATTGCTCTCGACACCGGCGCCGCTGGTAAGACGTTGCGCCTGCCTCCCACCGCGCGTCACCGTCCAAAGATCGCCCGCATACGCGAAAACGATGTGAGTTTGGTTAACAGCCGGCGTCTGAAAAAGCGTGGGCTCCGCGAAAATAAGGCCGGAGCTAAGAGCAAGCAGAACGAGAAAACGCAGCATCTCGCCAGATTATACGCGTAAACCGGCGACCGTTTACCCCTCAGTCGCTTGCCCAGTTACATGTTGTGGACTTCCCCGATATGCTAACGGCAAGTGAAACGTTTACTTTTGTTGTTTGTATTGCCATCCCTCTCCTATGCAGCCGGGTGCGACACGGCGATTGGCCAGTGGAAATGGTTTAACGGCGGGTCCGTGACTTTGACTCCGCAGAAAGCGGTTATGGTGAATGGAAAGCCGGAAGGCCGTTGGGAGTGCTCCGACCCAAATAAAGGAACCACCATCGTGCGATGGAAAGGCGGTTTTGTCGACTACGTCAACGTGGCCGGCAACCGCATGACCGGCAAGAATCAACAGGGCGTCGCCGTATCAGCAGACCGTCAGACCGCGCCGCCTCGCAAATAGGTACGACTTACCGGGCATATGTCCCGCAACGCCATGCGCACAATCGGCAAGGCTGAAGCATATCCCAGCATGATCGCTGCAGAGCGCATCCGCATCAAATCGGCACCGACATTAGGGCAGACCCCTAGGTCGACCAACTGAGCTTCCCCGAAATAGGAAGCTGATGAAACGCGCGCTTTAGAAATGTTGACTAGTATCTGACCACCGGAATCCGACCGATCTCATAAATCCCCGCCCCAGCTGCTGTGAACATCTTGGGCCGGGTCTCCGTATCACTCCTCATGCTCTTGCCGGTGCATATCATCGCTGGTGGATTGGCCATCCTCTTGGGTGGAGTGGCGCTGGTGGTAGCGAAGGGAGCAACAGTACACCGACGCGTCGGTCTTCTTTTTGTCTTTGCCATGCTCGTGATGGGAATCAGTGGATCGAGCCTTGCGCTGCGACAGAGTCTGACGAATGCTAACGTTACCGGCGGTTTGATGTCGTGCTACTTCGTAGTCACCGGGTTGACTGCTGTCCGCGCTCCCTCTGTCACTAATCTGTGGCTAAATCGGATCGGTTTGATCGTAGCCACGCTGCTCGCGCTTATCGACCTCACACTTGGGCTCCAAGCACTTGCCGGTGACGGCTCGACAAGCACCGGTGTCCCCTATTCATGTGTTTCTTCCTGGCGGCGATCCTGACCCTCGCTGCCATCGGAGATGTTCGCATCATGCGCTACGGAAGCCTGAAGGGACCTCGCCGACTCGCGCGGCACTTATGGCGCATGTGCTTTGCTTTGTTTATCGCAGCGGGCTCATTCTTCTCCATACGCTCGCGGGTCGCAAAGATCTTGCCCGACCCGTTCACCACCCCGCTAGCACGCTCCCTTCCCGTGGTGCTGATCTTCGTGGCAATGTTCTATTGGCTATGGCGTGTTCGCGCGCGACGCCCACCCGCTTTTCTGAAAGCTGCTAGTGTTCCGAGCCGGTAACGATAGGGTTTCCACTGGTCAACAGAACCGTTCCCCAATGCCGAAAGCCGATTAGTAATTGACCTTTCAAGTCTCGGACCTGACAATTCGGAGCGGCAGACCCTGAAAGCCATCCTGGTTAGCAATACTAACCCTTCCGCTCCATTCGTTGTCCGAGGCTAGGAAGGACAAAACAATTGGCCTGAGGTTTACCCAGATTGCCGGATGAACTCGGAACCAAACCACACCGGCCTTCGCGAGAGGACTTTTGCGCTGTGAAGCAAGCTGCCAAAAGCCTTTATCGAGCGTCAGGATGATGCGCGACTCCGATTCAGCATAGTTCAGGATCGCGGCATCCGGCCATCCCGCACAATCGGATCTAGCCAACCAACATTGTGACCGGCGCGGTGTAGCAATTCACTGCTGGCTTGGGGAAATTCTCATCCGCCAATAGCCGCATTTATGCGGGAACTGGATAAATCTTGTATTCGTGGGCGAGATAACTCGCGTACGAAAGGCAGGCAAGAATATCGTCTGTGTCAACCCCGGGTAATTTGCCAAAATTTCAGATGGTTGCTCGCCACCTGCGAGCAATTCGAGGATGAACTCAGCAGCTAATCGCGTCCCTCGTACTATGGGCTTGCCGCCCAGAACATGAGGGTCATGCACAATGCGTTCGCTAAACTGCATGCACCAATATTAACTTTTGCTAAAGGGGAGTGTCCTCGCGCCGTCCTAACCGAAGCAGAACTATACGTTACGGACCATCGCGCGCTTTGATGGGGCAGCTCGCAGTCTGTTTTCAAAGTAAACGCTTTACATCGCAAATTCTCGATGAGTTTTGCCCAATTGTGACGAATTATCCGCGAAGACTAAGGAAAGCTTTCGCGATGGTATTGAGATTGACCGGCACTCAAATTGTGATCTCTTGCCGCGTTTGCCATCGGAAAAACTGAATGGTTTGGGAGCTTGCAGCCCAGGACGTTTATGGATTCAATCGCAGGCGAAATATCTTGTCAAATTGCTCGACGGTTCCTTGTAGCCAGTGAAAGTGTTGTGACCATTCGGCTTCGTCTTTAAGATCGCACTGATGAGAGAGCACAACACGCGATTGTTTTTTGTCCGGCATCTCGCGCCAGTCGAGAGTAGCGCCAATCTCCTGTTCAATCGCAGACCTTTCCTGGAGGAGACTTCGAAAGAGCTCCTTGTCATCATTTACAGTCAAATCAACTGCCACCTCACCATCGCGGAAAATACAATAAGCCACTACCTTTGCGCGACTTGTTCCTACGCTAAAGTTGCACCAATGATCCCGGGACGGTTTCTGAGGGCGCAGAAAGCTTTTCTGCGTCTCCAAGAAGATTTTAAACGCCGTCCAAAATTTCAAGCGTGACTGTTGGGTAGGCCCATCGGCTTCCGCGGCAATTGCCACGGCCGCATCTCTCACTGTATTCTGCCAATCGTTGGGCTGACTAACAACGCTAAAGCGCGGGGCAGGATCGGAATTGCCGATTTTCCACAACTCGATCTCAAGGCCAAAGAAACTAACCGAATCGACCGTCACTTGGTTGAGCCAATCGAGGGCGGCGCGATGTTCTTCGCAAAACTGAGCCGAAACCCAGACAATGGTTACAGCGTTCAAGCCTGCGGCGTAGGTGAGTAGTTGCCCGAGGTGGCGATGATCGGTTGGTTCAAGTTGATTTTCAATGACAATCCAGCTTTCGTCCGCTGAGTTCTTACATAGAATGTCTGCACGGAATGGGCCTACATCCTTTTCTTTGGCTTCCAGAATAAGATCTATTCCGAGTGCCGCACCAAGGATGGTGAGATTATCCGATTCCGCCAACCAGGGCGTAAACTCACGGCCTTCATTTGTCCAAATCGAGCGTAAATCGACTTTTTCTATGCGTCCTAATTGGATTGCCATTTGCATCTCATGTTGCTCGTGGTCGTGTTCTACGAATTCTAAAACATTCCACGCTAAACAATTGGCTGTTCCATGCGGACCTAGTGGATAAGGCGCTGGACCCCTGATTGATCACGCAAGCCGAAACTATATATTCTGCGTTACATCAACCATTTACAGCGTCTTCACTGAGTTTCCGTGTTGACGGCCACTAACAATGTGGTTGAGAGTATGACCACAGACCGCACCGAAGCTCAACGCGCCGCCTCCCGTACCAACGGAGCTAAGTCCCACGGCCCCACGTCCGTCATGGGCAAGCGCATCTCCTCCCGCCATTCGCTCAAACAAGGCCCACTCGCCGACGTCCTCCTCCTCCCCGACGAATCCCGCGATTCCCTTCTCGTGCTCTTCACCAACACGTATGACGTTTTCCGCGTCCGGATCCGCGACTACGAAGCCGCCGCCCTCATGGTCGAAATCTCCGCCCAAGGCCCCCACCCCGAAATCCCCATCGACGACAAGATCTGGGCACACCCAGCCGCCCGTGGCAGCATGATTCAGACATCGAAGATGCGCTACCTGCGCGAATCCAAGGAAGCGCAAACCCAACTGTTCAAGCTTCGCGAGAACTCAACCAAATGGCTGATTCCAGCAAACGAACACGGAACCCGAGCCGGACCTACAGGCGGACCGCCATGCCGGGCAAAGCCTCAAACCATCCGTTCCCGACGAAGCCGCCCCCGGCGAAATAATTTTGTCGCCCGCAGCCGCTTTCCCGCGCTTACTTCAAACCCAAAAATTTCCCGACCCGATTCGCGGAAGCGCAAAGCGCGTTCTTCGTGTTCCGATAACTCTTCTGCAGCGCATTCCCCGCGGAATCGGCGGTGCTACTGCTAAT
>CAXSIG010000283.1:0-7212 GCA_964237255.1 uncultured Bryobacteraceae bacterium | reverse complement strand
CACACGAATCAGGTATGGCTTGAAGTCGACTCCCATCGGGTCGCTCTTCAGTTCAAGCGACGATTTGGGTCGTCCGGCGGAGGGCGGCAGATTCAGACCGGGGCCGGCGTTATCGAAATCGGACGACGCGTCGCCCACTGCTTGCGAGCCGGAAGGTCCGGTACGCGAGATGTTACGGACCGCCTCCTGGACCGGGTTTTGTGTGGTGAACGCGGGGTTCACATTGGCCTTCGCAACGGGCGCCGCTTGGGGTTGGACATTCTCCAGCGTGAGTTTCGGCTTCTCTACGGGAGGGAGAGGAGGCGTCGAAATGGCTTGCGGCAGTTGCAGCTTCGGACTGGCTGCCACCTCAAGCTTGGGAGCTTCCGGCGCGGCCTGCGGCTTGGCAATTGGTTTCGGAGCTACTGGTTGCGTTGGCGTCGGCAAGCGCGCCGGCGCCGGTTTGCGAATCTCGGGATGCGGAAGAATCGCTTCGGCAATCAGTTCCTTGCTGAGGGGGGCCTTGTTTGGAGCACGTTGTGTGAGCTGAGTCGGCGGGTCGACCAGGTGAGTGACAAGACGCTTCCGCGAACGCGCTTCATCGGGCGGACGAGGAGGCCCATTCTTGACTTGGCCCAACCACACCAGCAAAAAAAGGTGGAGGAGCAATGACCCGGCGATTGCCGCGCGGTTGAACCTCTTCGTCATTCCGCGATCAGCGTTCGGTTCACTGTTCTGCCTACAAGTGTGGCGTGCTGGTCCATTTTCGCCTGGATCTCTAGAGCTAATTCAAGCGTACGACGCGCGGTGGGTCCATCCAGTTTCGGCGTTTGCCTTGTCCGGACACATTGCAGAAACGCCGCGAACTGCGATTGAAGCGGTTCGGCTTTCGCCGTGGCGACTTGCTCGAACCCGATTTGCTGGTTCGGACCTACGGTAAAGATCGCGAGATCCTGGCGGGCATAGTCAAGAGAAAGGTATTGGTTCGGCTGGAACAGGCGCAGCTTGCGCACTTTCTCCGTGGAAACGCGGCTGGCCGTGAGATTGGCGATGCAGCCGTTAACAAACTGAAGCCGTACGTTCGCGATGTCCGCTTTCCCGGAAAGAATCTGCACACCCGCGGCCTGCACTTGATCGAGCGGAGAGTGGGCGAGCGCAAGGACGATGTCCAGATCGTGAATCATGAGGTCGAGAACGACGTCGACATCCAGACTGCGCGGGCTGAAAACGCTCATCCGGTGGATTTCAAAGAAGAGCGGAATCGTAGCGGCGGTCTCAAGAGCAAGAACAGCGGGGTTGTATCGTTCCAGGTGGCCAACTTGCAGAATCCGATTTGTGCGGAAGGCTGTAGCGATCAGTGCGTCTGCGGAAGGGAGGTCGGGCGCGATGGGCTTTTCGATTAGGACATCGATGCCTTGCTCCATGAGAGCGCAGCCTAGCTCCGCGTGCAGCGTAGTGGGAGCGGAAACGATCGCGGCATCCGCCTGGAGACCATCGATAGTAGAGCCGGTGGCAATTGTCGCTCGGGAGGGATCGGGATCGATCACGGCGACAACTTCGGCGTCAGGGGATTCCTTGACTACGCGAATGTGGTTCTGACCGAATTGTCCCGCGCCGACCACGGCGACCCGCAGCTTACCCGGCACGTTAGGCCACGATCGCAATCCCAGCGGCATTCGCAGCATGGATAAGTTGTTCGCGGTCGAGAAGGAGCGTGCGCCCGGGATCGATAGCGGCGGCGGTGGTGTTGGTTTCCTTCATCACCTCTATTGTGGTGAGACCCAGGACCGGTACGTCAAACAGAAGGTGGCCGCGACGGGTGGACGCTTTCACAAGCGTGATGGGCTTCCCGTTGGTGAGAGTGGCGGCGCGCCGTAACATGGCGTCGGTGCCTTCCATCGCTTCAAGAGCGACGCAAGCGCGGTCGGCGACAGCGACGCTTTGGCCGAGATCGAAACCGGCAAGTGCGGCGGCGATTTTGCGGCCGTAATCGATATGGCGCTGCTCGTCGGCATCGGGTTTACGCTTTGTGAGGGTACCAGGGGTGGCAAGGAGCGGTTTCAGGAGCTTGGTGGAATCCACCAGTTCGATGCCCTCGGCCTGCAGGACTTTGGCAACGGCTCCAATTAAGCCGTCGGTATTCTTACTTGGCAATGTCGCGAGAAGTTTGAAAAGCCGCCAATCCGGTTTGATATTGCTGAATATTTTGGCATGCTTTACCTGACCGGCCATCATAAGCTGCGTGATGCCCTCGTTATGACAGATTTCAATCAGGCGGCTTAGTTCACCAAGCGATACCCAGTAGCACTTCGTGGCTAGCGATTCGATATCCGGCGCAGCTTCTTCACGAATGGCGATCGCGATTGCTTCGTCACCGATGCTTCGCGCTGTTTCGAGAGCCAGTACGGGGAAGCGGCCGTTTCCGCAAATGATGCCGTACTTCATCACAAAAACTAAAAGGAGCGGAGAGCCTTGAATCTATGGTGGACAGGGAAGGATTCGAACCTTCGTAGCCCAGAGGACGGCAGATTTACAGTCTGCTGGTATTAACCGCTCACCCACCTGTCCGTTTCGGGAAGGAGTTTCTGTCGCCAACTCGCGCCAAACCCTGACCCTACAACGTTACGGCTCTCTTCGAAAGGATACCTCAACGCATGTCCAACCACAAGGCGATTGCCGGGCTGGGAACTACGCTACGTCCACAAGGTCCAGAAGCGAGGGTTCCGGAATTTCATCACCATCGGCTTGCAGTAAGGATGGCCCGCAACGGTGACCTTACCCGGCCGGTCAGATGGAAAATAGATAGCATGAGCGAATACGCGGTAGTTTTTCGAGGGTGACGAGATCACCGGCTATAGTGCATACGTGCTGGACTTGCCCGGGGTAATCGCTACCGGAAAGACCCGTAAGCTCACGCGCGATCGTATGCGCACGGCTATTGACTTTCACTTACGTGGACTACGTGCAGACGGTGATCCCATCCCGCAGCCGGCCTGCGTTGTCGAAATGATCGAAGCGACGTAATTCGCTGGGCAATGTAGCCTGCTCAGGCTGTGCGTTTCAACCCCGCGGAATCGTAGCGAAACCCACTCAAATCGGGTAACATAGTGAAGGCGCGAACCGTCTATCCTTTAGTTCTTCCAGGACTTCCCAGATTGAAGCGACTGCTCACTTCCGCATTAGCCTGCTCCCCATTTTTAGCGGCGTTGCCTGCCTTCGCCGCCGACCAGGCCCCTACACTCACGCCGCGCGCACTGCTCGATCAGTATTGCGTCGGCTGCCATAACGATAAAGTCAAAACCGCCAGCTTATCCGTTCAGGGGCTCGATCCCGCCCACGTGTCGATTAACTCCGAAGCGTGGGAAAAGATTCTCCGCAAGGTGAAAACCGGACAAATGCCCCCGGCGAAGCTTCCTCATCCGAAGCCTGCCGCTCAAGACGCCTTTACCGGCTGGCTGGAAACTCAGTTGGACACCGCCGCCACGACGAATCCGAATCCGGGCCGCCCTACCGTTCACCGGCTGAATCGCGCCGAGTACAGCAATGCGATTCGCGATCTGCTTGCGCTCGACATCAAACCCGGCGCCAAACTTCCAGCGGACGATTCCGGCTACGGCTTTGACAACATCGGAGACGTGCTGTCCCTTTCTCCCATTTTGATCGAGCGCTACATGTCGGTCGGCAAGATGATCAGCCGCCTAGCTGTTGGCGATACCGCACGCAAGCCACAGGTGGATGTATTCGAATCGCCCCGAGTGAATGGAAGAGGTGGCCGTGCCGAGCGCGTGAGCGACGATCTGCCATTCGATTCGGCTGGCGGCCTTTCCGTACCGTACGAGTTTCCGGTTGACGGCGAGTATAACTTTCAAATCAAGCTTCCCGGTGCAAATGGCGGCGATCCCAAGGTCTTGGAAGAGAAAATTCCAGTGAAGGCTGGAGTCCGTACGGTTGCGGTCACCTTCATGGCCGATAACGCTGCTTCCGAAGTTCTTCCCGCATTCAGTCTAGGTGGCAATGCGGCGGCTGCTGCGGCTGCCGGACAATTCGGACGACGGCAGTCGACATCCAAAATGGATCTTCGTTTGGACGGTGCGCGCCTGAAACTTTTCGATGTAACCCAAGCGCGCGTTTCTAGCCTCTCCATCGGCGGTCCGTACAACATCCAGGGTCATGGGGATACGCCCAGCCGGCGTCAAATCTTTGTTTGCCATCCGGAAACGGCGAAAGAAGAGGGCCCCTGTGCTTCGAAAATTCTTTCCAATTTGGCTTTTCACGCTTACCGTCGTCCCATCACGGATGCGGATTTGAAGCCGTTGCTCGGTTTCTACCAATCCGGGCGCAAAGAAGGCGATTTCGATAGCGGAATCGAAATGGCGCTTCGGGTGATGTTGGTTTCCCCGAATTTCCTCTTCC
Organism: uncultured Bryobacteraceae bacterium; assembly: GCA_964237255.1. Lineage (GTDB taxonomy): Bacteria > Acidobacteriota > Terriglobia > Bryobacterales > Bryobacteraceae > JALYXI01. The sequence continues at coordinate 2,820 of CAXSIG010000283.1, read as the reverse complement.
GTGTCGAGCGCGATCCCGGCACCACGGCAACTGGCGGCGTGTATCACCTGAACGATTATGAACTCGCCTCCCGGCTCTCCTTTTTCTTATGGAGTTCTATCCCGGATGAGCAGCTTCTCCAGCTCGCTGGACAGGGCAAGCTGAAAGACCCGAAAGTTCTCTCCGCGCAGGTTAGCCGAATGCTGGAAGACCGCCGGTCGAAAGCTCTTGTCAGTAACTTTGCCGGCCAATGGCTGTACTTGCGCAATTTGTCCCAGGTCAAGATGGACCAGGACGTTTTTCCGAAGTTCGACACCACGCTCCAGCACGCCTTTCAACAAGAGACGGAGCTGTTTTTTAGCGCCATTCTCCGGGAAAATCGGCCCGTGACGGACCTGCTGAGTGCAGACTTCACCTACCTGAATCAACGGCTTGCCGAACATTATGGGATTTCCGGCGTGTATGGATCGCAGTGTCGGCGTGTTGCCTTGACCGATCCGAATCGTGGAGGTTTACTCGGCCAGGGAAGCATTCTGACGGTGACTTCCTACCCGAACCGAACATCGGTTGTCCAGCGCGGCAAGTGGGTGCTGGAAAATCTGCTCGGAAGCGCTCCCCCGCCTCCTCCTCCCGACGTGTCGCTGGTTCTTGAGACTCACTCGAAAGACGGAAAGGCCCTCACGATGCGGCAGCAGATGGAAATGCATCGAGCTAATCCAACCTGTTCGTCTTGCCATTCCCGGATGGACCCGATCGGCTTCTCTCTGGAGAACTTCGATGGGATCGGCGCTTATCGTGCAAAGGATGGTGCCAATGCCATCGACGCAAGCGGCAAAATGCCGGACGGAAAGGTATTTACCGGGTCGTCGGGCCTCAAAACGCTGCTCATCAACGGGCATCGGGATGAGTTTCTGACCACTTTTACGGAAAAGCTGATGACGTATGCGCTTGGCCGCGGTGTGGAGGCGGAAGACGAACCTTCCGTCCGTGCCGTCATTCGCGACGCCTGCAAGCGAAACTCAAGCATTAGCGATATCATTACTGCAATCGTTCAAACGCAACAGTTCCAAATGAGGAAAGCCAAAGAATCATGATCTTCACTAACAAAGCTCTGGAACGCCGCACATTCTTACGAGGGGTCGGAACCGCACTCGCGCTTCCCTTCCTTGATGCCATGGTCCCCGCCTTCGCCGGTACGAACGGCGCTCCCAAACAGGCGATCCGCCTTGGCTTTGTTTACGTTCCCAACGGAATCATCCCGCGTGGTTGGCTTCCCACCGCAACTGGTTCCGGCTACGAAATGCTGTCTACCATGAAGCCGCTTGAGCCGTTTCGCGACAACCTGTTGGTTCTCAGCAACCTCATGCAAAATGCGGGTCGGGCCTTGGGCGACGGCGCAGGTGACCACGCACGCGCAGGCGCGACCTGGCTTACCGGTGTCCATCCCAAGAAGACCGATGGCATTGGCATCCATTCCGGAATTTCCGCCGATCAAGTAGCGGCACAGGAACTCGGTAAGATTACGCAATTGGGCTCCCTCGAAATCGGACTCGAAGAGCCGAATCTGGCTGGCAGCTGCGATAGCGGTTACAGCTGCGCCTACTCCAACACCACATCGTGGCGCACGCCTACCACCCCGAACCCCATGGAAATCAGTCCCCGTGCGGTTTTTGAGCGCCTTTTCGGCGATGGCGATACGACGGAGCCGGCCGCTCGTCTGAAGCAAATGCGGCAGGATCGGAGCATTCTCGATTTTATCCGCGGTGATGTAGCCCGTCTAGAACCCGGTCTTGGCGCGCGGGACAAGGGCAAGCTGGACGAGTACCTCGACGGCATTCGCGACATTGAACGTCGTATCCAAAAGGCCGAACAGCAAAGCGCCACCATGAAGATTCCCGTCATGGAGCGCCCTTCAGCAATCCCCGACGACTTCGTTGAGCACGCTAAGTTAATGAGCGATCTGATGGTGATCGCGTTCCAAACCGATATGACCCGCGTTGTTAGCTTCATGATGGCCCGCGAAGGCAGCAACCGCAGCTATCGCTCGATCGGCGTGAGTGATGGGCACCACTCCATCTCGCACCACCAGAACGAAGCGGACAAAATTTCGAACGTGATGAAGATCGATCAGCTTCACGTCCAATCGTTCGCTTATCTTCTAGATCGCCTGAAAGCCACTCCGGACGGTGACGGCAATCTCCTCGATCACTCGATGATTCTGTACGGAAGCAGCATCAGCGACGGCAATGCTCACACCCATCACGATCTGCCGCTAGTCCTTGCCGGCGGAAGTACGGTCGGTGTCAAGGGTGGACGTCACATCCGGTATAAGGCCGAGACTCAGATGAATAACCTGCTGGTCAGCATGTTGGATAAGGCTGGAGTTCATGCCGAGTCCTTGGGTGATTCCACCGGTCCCGTCGCGCAGCTTTCCGAAGTCTAGTCATGTTTGCGCGATTCGGCGCGTCAGCGCTTCTGCTCAGCGGCCTGGGATTCGGGGCCGCAACCGATCCTCGTCTCGTAGAAGCAATCAAGGAAGGTAACGGGAAGGCAATCGATGCGCTGCTCGGTCAAAAGACTGACGTAAACGCGGCGCTTCCCGATGGCTCGACCCCTTTAGCATGGGCCGTCTATCTCAACCAGACCGACGCGGTAACGCGCCTGATTAAAGCGGGAGCAAACGTCAACGCTGCCGATGAATATGGCGATACACCGCTCACGCTGTCCTGCACGCTGGCGAATGTCGCTGTGATGCAGGCATTGATCGACGCGGGCGCGGATGCCAACGCCGCTCGATGGAATGGCGAGACCGCTCTCATGATCGCGTCCCGCACCGGTACG
>CAXSIG010000282.1:0-7212 GCA_964237255.1 uncultured Bryobacteraceae bacterium | reverse complement strand
CGGGTCCGCCGCCTTCCTTTTGAGCGCGTCCATCGCAACGCACTCGTGAATGTGAACCACGTCCGCAAAATGAGTGCACTCAGTAGCCAACGATGGCTGCTAACGCTGACTAATGGCATGGAGCTAACCGTCAGTAAGCGACAGGCGCAAAGCGTTCGGAGGATTTTGAAGTGGTAAACGCCGGGATGCGAAACTCCACGCGAGTTCCGTTGGCCCCGGGCTCAAACCGCAGCGCCGCCCCACCGCCGTAACAAAGCTCTAAGCGCCGCCGTACGTTGCCAAGGCCCACCCCCGTGCTCTCCGCGCTAGGGCTGGGGTCTTCTCCGGCCCCGCTATCCTCAACCGTCACCGAAAGCGATTCGCCCTCACTCTTGACCCACACTCGGAGCCACCCCGGAGTCGCCCGCCGCGCGATGCCGTGCTTGATCGCGTTTTCCACCAGCGGCTGGATCGAAAGAATCGGAATCGGGATGGCGAGCGCATCCTCGTCAACGTCCACGTGGGTCGTTAGCCGGGGTCCCAACCGAAGCGCCTCAATCTCCAGATAGGCGCGCACAATCTGCATCTCCTCCCCGAGCGGGATGAACGTCTTCTCCGATTGGAGGAAGTACCGGAAAATATCCGCAAGGTTCAACACCGTTTTGCGAGCGCCCGGCGCATTCCGCGGAATGGTTCCGTACAGCGTGTTTAAAGCGTTAAACAGGAAGTGCGGATTGATCTGGGATTGGAGGGCCCGCAACTCCGCTTCCGATACCAGTCGCTGCACCTCCGCGGTGCGAAACTGCTCCACCTGTTCGGCAATCACCATCGCCAGCCGATTCAGAAAATCGAAATCCTCGCTCAAGTACCGCCGACCGCCCTGTCGCCGCCCCAGAAACACGTATCGCACATCCCGCTGCGATAGCCGAAGCGGCAGCACCGCATCAGCCCATCGAAACTGCCCGGACGGCCGCAACGTTTGCCGAATTTCAGCCGGCGTGTCTTCCTCCCGCATCACCTCCGTCCGGGATGAGCGCAGGAAACCCGCCATCGCCGCAGCCGAGCGCCTGATGTATTCGTCCTCGGGCTCATCAGCCCTTCGATGCCGGACGATCTCGCGGGCCTTTTCAAAATCCGGTCGCCGGAAGACCACCCGAGTGAGCAGCCGCTGCACACCGTTCCGAAGCAGCGCGAAGCCGATCAGCACCACGCAGCAGCCCACCGCCAACAGCGCCGGTTGCACAGGGTTGCCGCTATCCTTCCCAATGGGAATCGCTCGCGCTGCGGCTGCCGTTACCAAACCGGCGAGTAGCACGTTCGCCAAAAACCGGACAAACGCATCCAGCAGCACGAAACGGTAGTCCTGCAAGAGAACAAACAGCGCGATCGGAATCCCGGCGTGGTGAATGATCAGCTCGCTCGACCAATCGTGGTTGGCGGACGCGGATCCAAAATGGACAAACGTGATCGCAAACAAGAACAGGCACATCGAGCCCGCGATCCGCTTCGCGTTGCTCCCTGAGCCAGGAACGGGTCGAAGCGCCAGCATGGTTGTCGCGGCCGACGTTAAAATGCCGAACCCAACCGGAATCAAAAGCAGCGCCGCACTCTTGTGCTGTATCAGATGAAGCACAACCGCCGTCCCGGAAAGCGCATATCCCGCGGTCACGATTACTCGTAATCGGGATTGAAGCGCAATCTGGAGCAAAACCGCGGGCAACAAGCTGAGCGCCGCAAAGCTGATCGCTACGGCGTGGGCGCGCACGTCGGGCGAGTTCACGGAGAGAGCGAACAGTGAGATAGCGTCCCACAAAAAAGCCAGCGCCGCCGCTGCAAAAGAGAGCAAATGCCTGGAACCGGCACGGTCCTTTAAGAACAGGATGAGAAAAATTCCGAACAACACGGCGCCCGCCGTGTGTCCGACGATGTTAACTAGAAGCGGTTCATGGATGTCCGGCATGAGGCGCCTTCAGTTCCTGCCGCAGAACGTCCCCGAACTGCTTCATCTCCAACGATCCGTTGTAATGCTTCCCGTTAACAAAGATGCTCGGAGTCCCCTCAACGCCAGCCGCTTCGCCCTGGTCCAGATCGCGCGCGAGATCCTGTTTCGTTTTTGCCGCGTCCATGTCGGCGGTGAACTTCGGAATGTTGCATCCGATTTCCTTTGCCCAAGCAACCAGATTCTCCCGTGTCAACTTGGTATGGTTCGCGAACATTTTGTCGTGAAGCGGCCAGAATTTCCCTTGTGCATGCGCGGCCAACGCTGCTTGCGCTGCAAGAGTGGCCTGCGGATGAATCTGCGACAACGGAAACTGTTTAAACACCAGCTTTACGTCGTTCGGAAAGGCTTTCTGGACAGCTTCCAACTGCAGCACGGCCTGCGAACAATACGGACACTGAAAATCGGAAAATTCCACCAGCGTGATCTTCGCGGTTGCGGGTCCTTTGACGGGCGATCCCGAAATGTTCAAAGTGATCGCATCGTCCAGAAGTTGCTGCCCACTCGCCGCCTGCGCCAACGCGGCCTTAATCTGCGCAACGGTCTTGCCCTCTTTTACTCCCTTGACGACACGCGCCGCCGAACCGCGGCTAACCGTACACTCGGTATCCTCAATCCGGCACTGCGCGATCTTCCGCCCGCAACCGCAAGGGCAATCTTCCTCGCGCATGATCTTAAGGGCCGTCTGCTTCTGCGCGGGATTCAGCGCACTCATAGCTACTTTGGGAAGGGTAGTCGCCGTAATCCAGTTTGGGTTGGAAGTCTGCGCCGACAGCACGAGTCCGAAATTAAGTGTAAGAATAATAGCTCGGGAAAGCACTTATTCCAATAGAGCACTTTTTGGCAGGTATGATTCCGGCGGAACCGGCCTGACCTACATTCTCCAGATATAATTCGTGCGTTTTCTACTCTTATTCCTGATAACGGTCGGGTTTTGCCCAGGCGAAACCCTGTCCGGAGCTAAGTTGTTTCCGGGTGGCGCTGCTTCTACAGTCGGTGCCGTCACGCTTGATGGGAATCAGACTTTCGGAACGGACAATAACCTATTCCAAACCGCGCTTTTCCCTGGCGCCCACACTCTTACTTCGAATGCGCCGGCGGGATACACGGCCTCTTACTCCGTCTGCGTAAACTGTACCGCCCATTTGGTAGCCAGTTATACAACGGGAACCACGGCCAAGTTCGCGGTACCTCTCAACGGTACGGTGGATATCAACTGGCTTTATACTCCGCAAGCGGGAACGGTACAAGGCTCGCGCACCCTTTCCGATGGAACGGCGTACACGGGCGCTGCTCTCACACTCGATTCCAGCCTTTCCGTCCCTTCCGGAGCCTCTGCATTTTCCAGTTCGGTATCTGCCGGAAGTCACTCCATCGGTTCTGCCGTGCCAAGCGGATTCACGGTCTCGTATTCCGTTTGCACCGGTTGTACGCAACATTTGGCCGCTTCGTTTGTGTCCGGTTCGTTAGCCACGGTGACAGTGCCTCCAGGCGGATACGTGGACGTTCAGTTCCAATACACAGCCGTATCGAGTACGTCCGTTATCAGTCCAACCTCGAATCAGACGGTTACAGGAAATTTGACTCTTTCGATTGCGGGAACCAACCTCACGAAAGCGGCTTCCGTGGAGTATTCCATTGGGTCCAACCGAATTGCGCGGGTGCCTGCACAATCCGGCAACCCCACGTTTCAAACAACCTGGAATTCGGCCCTTGCTTCGGATGGCGTGAGTCAGATTGAAATTACCGTTCGCGATTACCTGGACAACGTTTTCTTTCAAGATGTCCGGACGGTAACTCTGAATAACTACGGCAACAGCGCGACGGCTCCGCTCTCAAATTCCGTTTCGGGAAGCGTGCCGGTCTCTCTCAACGCTTACGATAAGGCGCACTTTCCCGCTTATTGGCAAGTGTTTCTGGACGGCGAAATTCTTCCGGGAACTTCCGGTCTGTTATTTACCGATCTCGGCGGCGTCCACAGCAACGCGCGCTCCACCACGCTTGACACTACGATGTACCCGAATGGCAAACACGAGTTCCATTTTGCCTTTCACTCGAACGATTACCCCGCCGCTTCGTCCGGCGTCGGAACCGATTTTCGCGGCATGGTGACGCAGAATGTTTCGGTCGACAATGGCCGCGCGTTGATGGAGATTCTGCCAAATTATCTGTTCGTGTACACGCCTACTTCGACTGGGGTGCAACTCAGCTGCGCACGCGCTTATACAAACGGCGACAAAGATTCCTGCTTGGCCCCCGCGTACTCGGTAGTGCCCACTACCAGTTCCCCCGGCGTTCTGGTAACCTCTTCCGGCATGGTCACCGGTTCGCAGGAAGGCTACGGCGACATCCTGGTGAGTGATTCAGGCAAGAGCGCCACCGTACATGTATGGATCCGCAATGTGTCCGGCATCCCTCATTTCCAGGCGGCGGGAAATTACGGGACCTCCTATCTTGCCGGTAAGTCGCTTTTCCTGATAGCTCCGTTCCAGCTCTCGCCCGACCTGTTGTCCGCAAACGCGCAACTAACTTCCGATACAAAGCGGGCCGGCGTGAATACTCTGAATCGAGGCATTTATCTTCCGAATAGCGATATAAGCCGTACTTTCGATTCCTGGAAACAGAATTTCGATAGCCTTTTCTTTGCGTCTGCTTATGCGTGGTCGGTGACCAACGGATTTCGAGTTTTAGGGTCGGGTGACGACATTGTGCGCCGTCCCGGATGGGAAGGCACGTGGATAGCGAACTGGCCCAGCGCTCCGCAAGCGGTCGCTTATGCGATGAACGTCTTTACGCAAAGCGGGGCCGGCGTGTCGGTCGACGTCGTTGACGAATCCAGCCTGCTTTGGGGAACGAATCCCACGCCCATCGGTTTGATTGGAACGCCGCACGCATTTCAATCGGGGACTTGCGTAGCGACCGTGTGTACGTTCTCCTGGCCGTCGCTTACCTCTTCGCAGGAGTACCTCTACCACGACAATCTTGCTGTGGGCCGCACATTCACGCTGGGGGGCACAAGCGCGTTAGCGACTCCCGTGGGTAAAGCCAACATCGTCACTGCTGTGAACGGCGGCACGGTGACGTTCACCAGCCCGGTCGCTATCTCCAGTTCCCAACTTTTCAATCCGGCAGCCACACCGAATCTGGATTTCCAATGGTTTTCCGGCTCCACCAATTGCGCCGGCAACGTGACCTGCAATCCTCCACTGCCGAATACGATGCTCTCCAATGTTTCCTCGTGGCTGCACAGCGCCGCCGCTTCTGTTCCGCTGAGTTGGCCCACAGCGGGAGTTGCCGCACCTTACGTTCAAGGCAACTGGATGAAAGCCGGCGGCGTGAGCGACTACGCTTCGCATTACTGGGACTCCAACCAGCAGCGCCTGACTTACGTTTTCGGGATGGGCGCGCGGGAGGCCCAGAATTCCATGTTGTCCGCGTTTCTCAGCCGGCAGGCGTTCATCAGCGTCACACGTCCGCAGATTATCCCACAATCCATGGAAATACTCGCCGGCCGGAGTTTCGACTTACACGCCCCCAACGGACCAATTGGCTCACGTAGGCATCACGTCCCGCGGAGTAGTCAGCGGCATGGTAACCGCTGCGGCAGCGGGCGCCGCCGGCATCAAGATATATAAATACGATGTAGACTATTCCAGCCGTAACGCGGACCGAGGCACCGGAAGCGAGTACGATCTGGGTGGGAGTCCTACAACGGGAGCCGTGTGGAATTGGCAGGCCATGGGCTACGCCGCTGCCACCGTCGCAAAGTCCCTCCAGGAGTTTGTGTTGGGAGCGCCCGGTAAAAGCCCGTACCTTGGTCGCAACATCATTACCGGTGTCCGGCTTGGCGCCAATGCGAATCTCCTGATCGTGGCAAATACATGGGACGGCGCACGTACGCTGACCATCGATCTTTCCGCTTATGCCACCGGCAATGCGGTTTTGCGATATCGGGTCAGCGACGTTGCAGTGAAGCTCCAGGGACTCGGAGTCGTTTCCTCGGATTCCGTCTCGCTGGGGCCTGGTGAATCGGCGCTTTACCTGTTTCCCAAATCCGCGAATGCGGCAGGCGTGGATACCGTTACGTTCCAGCCCGATACGTCCGGCACGAAAACAGTGCTCCGGACGAACTATCTCTATAGCGACAACACTGCCGCGTACGGCGATCCCGTGGATTGTTCGTCCGGATGCAGTATCAAGGTGGACCGGAAACTAGGCGAGGCTTTCTATACTTATGCCGTTCTCGATTCCACCGGGGTGGAACAGTGCCGTTCCGCGGCTGTCACCGTGCCGGCGTCCAGTACGTCCGTAACGCTGCTGGTGGGAACGCAAACCAGATCCGCGGTTTGCCAGTAAAGTGGTAGCGATATGCAGATACGCCTTGCCGCGTTACTCGTCCCTGTTTTCGCATGGGCCCAAACCCCCAATCACGATCTCGGCTTCAAGGACACGCCTATGTTGCCCGGCTTGCCCTTCCACGTCCACGATTCCGATCGTCCCCATCCGCCCGTTGTAACGCCTGCTTCGATGGTGGGCGGCGCGCCGTCCGATGCCGCCGTGTTGTTCGATGGGAAGGATCTATCGCACTGGACCGGTCATGCCAGCACGATAACAAAAGCGGGAGACGCCGGAAAGGTGGAATGGAAGCTGGAGAACGGCTACGTCGAAATTGTTCCCCATACCGGCGATCTGGCGACCAAAGAGAAGTTCGGCGATTGCCAGTTGCACGTTGAGTGGGCCGCCCCGGCGAACGTGGAAGGAAAAAGTCAAAATCGTGGCGACAGCGGAATCTTACTTATGGGCCTGTATGAAATTCAAGTGCTGGATTCCTACAACAACCCCACCTACGCCGATGGCCAGGCAGGCGCGATCTATGGCCAGTGGCCGCCCTTGGCCAATGCCACTCGGCCGCCGGGAGAATGGCAAAGCTATGACATCGTGTTCGAAGCGCCGCGTTTTGAAGATGGCAAGCTGAAATCGCCCGCTTACATTACGGCGTTTCTCAACGGTGTATTGCTTCACAATCGCAAGGCCTCCATGGGTCCGATGGTGTATCGTCAGGTGGCCCATTATGAAACGCAGCCTGCCGAAGGGCCGCTGGTGTTGCAGAATCACAACTCGCCCGACCGGTATCGCAATATCTGGATCCGCCGTCTCCGCACCTACGATCAGCCGGAGTAAATGAGACGCGGAACTTGGGCGGTCGCAATCTGTGTGTTAGCCGTACTTTCTGG
>CAXSIG010000281.1:2064-7216 GCA_964237255.1 uncultured Bryobacteraceae bacterium | reverse complement strand
ACCAATACTATCCAGACGCCAAAAACTTCGCGAACGCGGCGCCTCTTGTGATTGCTCCCGGTCAGGACGCTACAGGGGTAGATTTTCATCTGTCCTATTCGCCGGAGGCATCTCTCCGAGGGAGCGTGCAAGGCGTTCCGGCCGGCGACCCCGCGATCTTTACGGCGCTATTGCCACAGATGCCCGGTACCAAACACGGAATGCTGTACCTCCCGATCCATACCGATCGCCGTCAGTTTCAACTTTTGGGAATCGCCGCGGGACAATATCGGCTGTTTGTTGAAGGAAGCGGTCGTCGCGGGATGCGCGATGTGCAACTCGGCGGCGGAGAGAATCTGATAGACATCGATCTTCCTCCAGGTATCGCGCTAAGTGGCTCGATGGACACGAACGGAATCGATCCAAACCTCTGCAAGGAGATTCGGATTACCCTTTCTCCCGCGGATGGGTTGCCATCGCAGGATCGTAGCATCCGCATACATAACGGGTCCTTCGATTTCGGCGATGTGCCTACCGGCATGTGGTTCGTGCAGGTTGGCAACATTCCACCGGGAGTTTACGTAAAGCGGTTGCGATTTGGTGACCAGGACGCGCTTGGTAAGCCGATAACGTTAACTACCGAGTCCAAAGCTTCACTGGAGATTGCAATCGCTCCGAACGCCGCGAAAGTGTCGGGCATTGTGGAGAACGCCACAGCGGCTACCGTTCTTGCTCTGCCGCAAGGAGAGTTGGCCCAGAGAGCCGCGCTATATAGGAGCGAGCCGAATGATGAAACGGGCCGCTTCTCCTTCGATCGTCTTGCGCCCGGACCGTACCTGTTTTGTGCGATTCAGGATGCCGAATCGAACGCCTGGCAGGACCCTCGTTTTCTGCCGAAAATTGCATCGTCTTGTAAGCGCATTGAATTGAAAGAAGGGAGCTCGGAGAACTTGCGGCTTACGGCAGTTGGAGTCCCACGACTATGACGAGTTTGCACGTCGTTCTGTGGCTTCTTGCCGGAACGCCTTTGGCCCAACAGCAGGCTTCGCCAACCGGTTCAGTTTCTGGAACCGTAGTGGATTCAGTCTCCGGGGCGCCGGTCCGTAAGGCACAAGTAAGCATGACGGGCGATTTTCGAGAAACGGCCATCACCGATGTAACCGGTGGGTTCACTATCGAAAGCGTGCCGCCCGGAACGCTGATTGTGCGAGCTCAGCACGCCGATTATCCTCAAGGTTTTTCGTGGTTCCCAGCCAACGTGAAATTCCGGCTAGCGCCGGGCGAACGGAAGAGCGGTATTGAGATTCGTCTACGCCCGGCGGCATCACTCGGCGGACGTGTTGTGGACGCGGACGGTGATCCACTCACGGGTTGCAATGTTCTGTTGCTCTCCGGCCCAGGACGTGTGGCATCGCCTGGAACTACGGTTACAAACAAGAAAGGCGAGTACGTCTTTGACCGGGTAGCGGTTGGTAAGTATTACATTCAGGCTAAGTGCAGTTCTCCGTACTTGCAGCCGCGTCCCTTCGCTCCGCCGGAGGCCGTTCTCCCCGGTTCGCAACTAGGCTATAGCCCGCGCTATTACCCGAACGCTGCGGAGATTGCCACAGCGCAAAAGATCAACGCCCTTGCCGGCCAGTCGCTTCGTGGCATAGACTTTCGCTTCTCCCCCCAGACGCTAAGCTCGCTTGGGGTACGCATCGCCGGAGCCTCTCCTACGGGGATTCGGGCCTCACTGATTGTTCCGCCAAGTGCCTCCTCGGGACAAACTCGAGGAGAAGAGCGCTACGTCGCTGGGCGCAACACCACAGGAGCAATTCTAATCACCGGAGTTGTGCCGGGTACTTATCTACTACGTATAACGACCATGACGTCGGACCAGGTCTTATTGGCAAGTCAAACTGTTGAGGTAACCGACCAATCTAAGACGATTACTGTCAACGTGATCTCGCCCATGCGTTTATCGGGCACGGTCATTGCGGATCCGGAGAAGGAGAATGTGGCCACGAATAAGGTTCGCAGACCGAATCAGCATCGCCTCTGGTTAATTGATTCCGAAGATCCGTCGCTCAACGCCAGCGCGGATATCCAACCCGATGGCAGCTTTCAGTTGCAAGCAATCACGCCGGGACACTATCGCGTCACCATTCCGAACGGAGCATGGGTGCAGTCCGTCGCTATCGGTGGAGTTCTCTCGGACGGTCCGGATGTAGAGATTCGGGCCGGGTCAACTGGACCGCTGGAGATCCACACGGGGCAGGATGGGGGAACGGTCTCCGGAGACCTACTGGGACTGACGCAGGGCGTAGCTCAGGTACGAATTATCGCGGCGTCCGCAGGGCCGTCGAACCTGCGATTGAATAACGATTTGGGGATGTTTTCCGCTAGTCCTCCGCGCTTTTCCGTGCGTATGCAGGCAGGTCGATATCGGCTTTACGTCGCTGAACTTGATGCCGGCGAAGACGCCGGAGCCGTCGTTGGGAATGAGACATTGTTGCTACGCGGTGAAGAAGTCGATGTCCGCGCAGGCAAGGAAACGATTCGGAATCTCAAAGTGATCACGGCGGCGGACATTCGCAAGGAGAATCAATGAGAGGTGCTGCGCAACTACTTGCCCTTGTGTTGCTGAGCTCCCCCTGCGTGGGGCAGACCGGTTCCGTTCAGGGTACTGTGTTCTCTAGCATTGGACGGCAACTCGTTCGCAAAGCAAGGGTGACCATCACTACCGTCGCGCCGGACCAATCGTACGCTATTGCGATCACCGATTCCGCCGGACAATTTCATTTCGCCGGCATTCCCCAGGGCAGCTATCGCATCAGCGCCAGCCACACGGGTTTCGTTTCCGTACCTTATGGCTCGAGTTCGCCCGGCAGGCCCGTTCATTTGTTGGAACTTGCTAAAGGACAAACACGGACAGGTGTGGTGCTCACCCTGGCTCCGGTAAGCACCATTAGCGGAAAAGTTTTCGATCCGGATGGCGATGGCATTCCCTTCGTTCAGATCGCACTATTTACGAAGCAATGGAGAAACGGAAGCGTGCAGTTCGTGCACGTGTCTAATCGACAGACGGACCAGAACGGACGATACACCGCCAACAACTTGACAGCCGGACAATATTGGATGGCGGCTCTACCGACCTTTGTCCGTGCCACTCCAATGATGTCCGTTGTCACAGCAGGAGTTATACCTCCGGAACATGTGTTCACCACCCGGTATTATCCGGGCGTGGAGCATTTTGTGAACGCAGCGCCCATCACGGTTGCCCCTGGGCAGGACCTCACCGGCGCGGACTACCACCTGTCCTACGCGCCGCAAACGCATCTTATCGGCTCTATCACCGGTGTTCCCGACGGGACAACGGCGATCAGCGCTGCGTTGTTATCTGAAATTCCGGGCGATTTGGCTGCTTCAGTTAGCGCTCCTATCAGGACCCAAAGCCGAAGTTTTGAGTTTCGAGGCGCGCCGGGAGCTTACCGGCTTTGGGTGCAGGCTGGGAAACGCCGCACAGTTCGCGAGATACAACTCAATGGGGATGAGAACCGCGTAGAGGTCGAACTGTCACCGGGAGTACCTGCCAGCGGCACGGTGACTGGCGTAGACCCTAACGCAAGCCAGTACAAGAATATTCGGATAGCGCTAAGTCCCGCCGATGGACTGCCGATGGCGAACATTGTGGCGACACCCGTCAACGGTGCGTTCGACCTGGGCGAGATACCGGTGGGCAAGTGGCACGTGGAAGTCGGGGGTCTTCCGGCCGGCACTTACTTGAAGAGTATGCGTTTTGGCGAACAAGATATCTATGGCAAGCCGCTGGTCCTCCAGTCGGATTCGAAAGGGTCTTTGGAAGTCGTTCTGATGGCGGATGCACCCAAAGTAACCGGAACCGTGGAACCGGCAGGCCCTGCAACTATCGTTGCCGCGCTTCGCGGAGAATTAGCGGGACGGACTACTCTCTACCGGGCCATGCAAACGAACGAAACGGGTAGCTTTTCCTTTGACCATCTCGCCCCAGGAACCTATGCGTTCTGTGCGCTGGTGGATCCGGTGAGTAACGCGTGGCAAGACCCAGAGTTTCTGCCCAAAATCGAAGCCGCTTGCAAATCGGTTGAGTTGAAAGAAGGGGCGGCGGAAACTCTCCAACTCACACGGATCGGGCTGCCTCAATGAGATTTTGCTTACCGATTGTCCTATTTTTTGCTCCTGCTTTGACGGCGCAGTTATCTCCAACACAGAATTCGCGTCCCGGACAACATACAGAGGATCAGGGGCCCAAAGGTTCCCTTTCCGGTACGGTAGTCGACTCTGTGTCGGGCGTTCCCGTCAGGAAAGCGCGAGTAAATTTAAGCGGCTCATCGAATAGCAGTGCGATTACCGATGCCGCCGGAGCGTTCTCCTTTGAGCAGGTAGTGACCGGTAGTGTTTTACTGTGGGCAGAGCATGTGGCATATCCTCGGCAGGCATCTACTTTTCGCCCCGACGCCCGTATCGCGATCGCTCCCGGAGAGAAAAAGCAGGGTGTCGAACTCCGCCTGATTCCTCCCGCTTCGTTGGGAGGCCGAGTCACCGACGCCGATGGCGACCCGATCGCCGGTTGTGTAGTCAGCGCGGCCGTTGAGCCATTGCGCCGGGTAGCATTCGCCCCATCCATCACGGACAACAATGGCGAGTACACCATCGAACGCATGCCCGCCGGGCGGTATCGCATCCAAGCGCGATGCGGAGCGCCCAATCTTCAACCTCGTCCCTTTGCGCCCCCGAATGCCATTTTGCCCGGACGCCAACTCGCTTACGGTGTTCGGTATTATCCGGATGCGCCGGAGGCCGCATTGGCACGGAAGGTTGCCGTTGCCGCCGGACAATCTTTGCAGGGCTTGGATTTCCACATGTCTCCCGAAGCAGTAAGTTCGTTGTTTGTCCGTGTCAGCGGAGTCTCCTTGCAGAATGTCGGCAGAATTCAAGGATCGCTCACCGCCGTGTCTGTTGTCGCTTCGGGCGGCGCCTCTGCATCGCGACGCCAGGGCGGAGGTGAACGCTACGATGCGCAGTTGCAGCCTCGGGCGGGTGAGATTTTATTCGCTGCGATTCGGCCGGGCGCCTATGTGCTCCGCATAGTTGCGAACGGGACGGAATCCATATTATTGGCCAGCCAATTGGTTGAAATTACGGAAGAGTC